>JABDAW010000053.1 GCA_013288905.1 Bacteroidota bacterium
AGATTGTGTTTGGTTCTTGAATGCCTTGTCATCCGCCAGGAACAGCATCATCTTGTTTCCTGAAAACATAGCTTCGTTTGCTAAGCAGATGGATTATTTCGCCAATAACATAGGTATGTTTGAGAATAAATCACCTTACGGAATGAATAAATAGGGAATGTTTTGCTACTACGAAGGTAATGTATTTAATAACTAACCTTATTTATTCAATAACTTAGCCTATTTATTCAATAACTTCCCTTACGGAATGAATAACTTCCCCTATTTATTGAATAAATAAGGGATGTTCACGAATAACATTCCCTATTTATTCTCAAACATTCCTTGGTTATTGGCGAAATACCCTTCATTGCTTATAAAATTACCTTTAGAATTCTTGATAGAAGGTTGCCTCATCAAATCACTTCCTTGCGTTTTCGTTTCTTTGCATAGATGAAAAAATAATTCTATGACGATAAAACCATACAGGAGCTTCGCACTTATCCGGTTTTATGCATTTTCTTCCATCGTCTTGTGATTGCGACTTTTCAGGCGCAACAACAAGACGATGAGGATTAATAAAATTCTTGCAATTTGAATTGTAATTTCTCATTTTGAATTGCACAACCTCCTTCTTTTAATTAATGAATCATTCTATAGCTTAATAGGAATGGAATTTGATAAATTGAATTCATTAACTAATAAAAGTAATACTATGAAGAATAAAATTTTAATCATCATCGCGCTGTTTGTAACGGCTTATATGATCAGTTGCCAGTCTCCGCAAACCAAGGAAATCAATGCACAGGAGACATTGGATAAAGCTAAAAGCGACATTGAAAAGGCAACACAGGATTCTGCAATAAAGGCTCAAAAAGATTCTGCACAAGTGTTCTTTGACATGAAAAAAGATTGGGAGAAACTGATTAATGCAAATGATAAAACGATTGCTGAACTCAAGGCTGATGCGGCAAAGAATAAAAGTAAAGGGTCTCCGAAACACCTGCAAAGATTGAGTGATCTGGAACAAAGAAATAATGAACTGACTTCACGAATCAGGAATTACAACTACAGTGATAGTAGTTGGGTACAGTTTAAAATGAATGTCAAAAGTGATATGAAAGATCTGGAAAAGGATATTAAGAATTCAAATTAATATTCTTGATCGCCTTCTTCAAATCAACTCCCTTACCAATAACTTTATCCCACAAGTCGCCCTTCTTATCAATCCTCTTCAAAGTATTCTTTATGGTAAAAGAAGTCGGGTCTAATTTTGAATTAACTTCCTTCCAATCAAGAGGAGTCGAGACAGTTCCATAACGCCGAGGACGAATAGAGTAGGGGGCTGCAAGCGTTTGTCCACGGCTGTTTTGAAGATAATCAAGATAGACTTTCTTCTGTCGTTTGGATGGCTGCCGAATGAGACTTGTTATATCTGGTAATCTTTCATTAACTTGCTTGGCAACAAGGTTTGCAAAGTTCCTTACGATAGCATAATCATACTTTGCATTCAAAGGAACAAAGATATGCATGCCTCTTCCACCGGATGTTTTGCAATAACAATCTATTTCCATTTCATCAAATACTTTCTTTGTTTCCAATGCTGTTTTTACAACCTCTTTGAATGGAATATCTTCAGGGTCGAGATCAATCACCAACCAATCTGGATTATCTAACTTCTTTAGTCTGGAGTTCCAGGGATTAATCTCTATGCAACCCAGGTTTGCCATATAGACAAGGGTTTCCTGATCATTGCAGATTAAATAATTCAAAGATTTTTTATTAGAATCGGAATAGACTTTCTCGGTATGAACCCATTCTGGAATGACATCTATATTCAAATCCTTCTGAAAGAAACTTGGTGCATTAATTCCATTAGGAAAACGATTCAATGACTGCGGGCGATCCTTTAAATAGGGCAAAATGAGAGGTGCTATCTCAAAATAATAATCCACCACATCGCCCTTGGTAATGTTATCTTCAGGGAAGTAAATCTTATTCTGATTCGTGAGCTTCAAGACCGCTTTCCCAATCTTTATTTCATAATCAGGATTGGTTTGTTTAATCTTTGTTGATGCTTTCGGATTCATTCATAAATATCTTTTCTCTTGCTACATTCTTTGGATTCAGATCTCTGCGCAAGCCCATGAACACAGGATGTCTCATGCTTCCATCCTTTGTCCATTCTGTGAATTTTACCTGGCAAATAAACTTCGGTTTCATCCATTGAATAGTATCTCGCAATCTTAATTCCTTATCAAATGGAGACTTATTAATGAAAGAAGGTTTAAAATCATGAAACAATTCTTTCAATGTTCTTTCATCGAAACCGGTTCCTATTTTACCGATGTATTCCAGCTTGCCATTCTCATATACCCCCAGCAATATCGCACCGAAATAACTCCTGCTTCCCTTCGGTTCTGTGATGCCACAAATGATTGCTTCCTGTTCATTAACAATCTTTATCTTGAGCCATTCACTACTCCTGGAATCCACGCGGTACGGGCTTTTCGCATTCTTCGCCATGATACCTTCCCACTTATTCTTGATAGCTTTCTTGTATAATGAAATCCCTTTCCCAACAATATGTTCCGAGTAGATTACATTCTTCATTTTTGTTTTATGAAGCAACAATTGGAGCAACTCTTTTCGTGCAAGCAATGGAAGATTCGTCAAGTCCTTTCCATCAAGATTCAAGAGATCGAAGACATAATATTTCAATGTATAATCCTTTGCTGTCCTATAGTTTTGGAGATGCTGGAAATTCGATAAACCCTTGCCATCTTCCACAACAACTTCCCCATCAAGAATACAATGATGTGGCATCTTCTTCAACTCTTCAACGATGCCCGGATAATTAGAATTAAATGACATAAGATTCCGACTATATAACGAAACCTTTCCACGCCCATCACACAATGCAAGTGCGCGGTATCCATCGTATTTGGTCTCAAAGACCCATTCATCATCATCAAAAGGAAACTCCTTTATCTTCGCCAGCATCGGCTTCAATAAAACAGTTTTATCTATACTGTTTGTCGGCTTTTTATTTCTTATGAGTGTGTGAACTTGCATACAGTTTTTTATTCAATGATTCAATTGTTTTGCGGCTGATAACAGATTTATCTTTCTTAAGAACATCCTCCTTAGAGGCATACTCATCATTCGCTTTTATCAGCAGCCATTGGTTAGGTTTGGCATTCTTTAATTGCACTAATGTAAACTCTCCCTTCAGCTTTTTCCCATGAAGAATAAAAGTAAGATGACCCTTCTTTAAGCCCTGTAACAAAGCCTTTTCATCATCCTTACCCTGCTTGTTTTCTATAGAATGATAAGTGCCGCTATCCCATACAATGACGCTTCCTGCACCATAGTTGCCTTCCGGAATATTCCCCTCAAAATCCTTGTATTCATAAGGATGATCTTCAACCATTATCGCCAGATGTTTATCATCAGGATTCATGGAAGGACCCTTAGGCACAGCCCAGCTTTTCAACACACCATCCATTTCCAAACGAAAGTCATAATGCAAATTAGTAGCATCATGTTTTTGCACAACAAATTGCAATTCCGAAGAAGCATTTTTCTTCTTCGCATCAGGCTCCGAAGTCTTGCTGAAATCCCTTTTCTTTTTATAAACCGTTAAACTCATTCTCTATCCTTCTCATGAATAAAGATTCCTATCAAACTTTGTACCTTAATATTATTCTTCATCGTCTTGTTGCTGCTCCCCAAAAAGGTCGCAGTCACAAGACGATGTATAGAAATGATTCCTGATACTGTTTTGCAAAGTTTCGTAGATTTCCAGTTGAATTCAATCCTTTGTTATAGAATATCCCGGCTATCTGGCTTTAAATATTTGATAATTTTTTTGAATAATAACTCTTCGTCAATAGGTTTTGACAGATAATCATTCATTCCTATTTCCTTTGATTTCTCTACATCACTTAATGTTATATCTGCGGTAAGTGCGATGATTGGAATATCAGATTTCAATGTATTGCGGATATAGGCAGTGGCTTCAAAACCATTCATTTCAGGCATTTGAATGTCCATCAATATAAATTCATATTTTGTTTCTTTCATCTTCTCTATCGCCATCTTTCCATTGTCGGCAATGTCAACTATAAATCCAAAATCTGTTAAATACTTTTTTATTAAAAGTTGATTAAAGAGGTTGTCTTCGGCTACTAATACTTTAGCATTTTTAATATCAAGTTTCAAATTTAAAACCTCTT
Organism: Bacteroidota bacterium; assembly: GCA_013288905.1. GTDB lineage: Bacteria > Bacteroidota > Bacteroidia > AKYH767-A > JABDAW01 > JABDAW01. Next base: position 4,218 of record JABDAW010000053.1, read on the forward strand.
CATTTTCTTTCTCCAATTTCGTTTCTGTGTTTCCAAAACTTAACACAAACCCAAATGAAGAGCCCTTCCCAGGTTCACTTTCAAGACTGACTATGCCTCCCTGAAGTTCTACAAACTTCTTTACGATAGCAAGTCCTAATCCGGTTCCTCCATAAAGCCTGCTGGTATCATTGGTGGCTTGTTCAAAACTATTAAAGATATTTTCCTGTTTGTCTTTTGGTATCCCGATACCTGTATCTTTTACAATAAATTCAAGGGTTACTGTTTCGGCATCTTCTTTCAGTTTATGAATACTCACCGTTATTCTCCCGTGATTGGTGAACTTAGCGGCATTGCTGACTAAATTTAATAATATTTGTCGAAGCCGAACAGCATCGCCAACAACTATTTCAGGAATTCCTGTATCGAATTCCTTAATGTATTCTAAGTTCTTCTCCTTTATTTTATCATCAATCAAATGAAGGGTGGCGGAAACAGATTTGAATAGATTAAAACCTGTTTTTTCAAACACCATCTTTCCTGCATCCACCTTTGTTATGTCAAGAATATCATTGATGATGATCAATAAGGCATCCCCTGATTCTTTAATGGCGGAGATATATCCCTTTTGTTCTTCATTAAGATTTGTTCGGAATAAAACATTGGTAAACCCTAATATCGAATTCATCGGAGTCCTTATTTCATGGCTCATGTGTGCCAAAAACTGTTGCTTCGATTTTGCTGTTGCTTCGGCTACTTGCTTCTTTTGTTCCGCCACATTCTTTGCTTCAGTTTCCTTCTGAAGTTCGTTGTTCATTTTTTCAATTTCAGCCTCTGCCTTTTTCTTATCGCTGATATCAAGATAAGAAGCGATGGTATATTTCTTATCTCCTAATGTTGTTATTTCGAAAAAAAACATGGCATAAAATGTCTCACCGTTTTTCCTGGTATATAGAATTTCATAACCATTCTTAAACATTTTCTCCTTCAATATGTTCAGTAATTTTGCTGATTCCTCAATTGACAATTTTCGTAATTCTTCAACACTTCTGCTTTCATTAAGAGCCTTCATGATGATCGCAACAAGCCGCTGATTCTCTTCGTCAGAAGTTAATTTTAAATGATCAGAATTCGTACCAATAACTTCGGCAGGGGTGAGCTGAAAGTAAGAGTAGAAAAGGGAATTGGCGTAGATGATTTTCTTAGTTCCTAATTCAGAAAAGGACATGGCAATAGGATTGTTCTCAAATATTTTATAGAGAAGTTCTTCGTTTTGGACCAGTAACTTATTCTTTTCTTCGAGCATGATATTAGTCTTCACGATTTCAGATTTCAAAGTTTCAGATTTCTTTAAATCATAATTAATTTTGAAATAGAAAATAACCAATATCAAGATGGCAATACAAATCAGCAATGCAATAATTAATGGAGTCGCATAAGTTTCTTTATCCAATAACAAGGTACGATCTTTCAGAAGCACGTCTTCGATAGCATCCATCTTCGATATCTGTTTCCGGACATCATCGAGGGTGACTTCCCTTTTTTCAAAATTAGAAATCAGTAAATTATTATAAGCTGTCAAGTCTTTAATATTCTTTCTCAAAGCAGCAATACTTCCTTCAACCAATTCTTTCAACATCCGTGTATTAGTCACTTGGGCGGGGTTATCTTTTACGAGGGAATCTATATTATGAAGATATTTATATTCCTCTTTGACAGCATCATTAAATTTATGATAAAATACCGAATCGTGAGAAATAATAAATCCTCGCTGATCAGATCTTGCCTCATTCAAGATAGAAATAGCCGTCTCCAATTCCAGCTTCACCAAATTAGTATGATTGACCCAACTCGAAGCATTGATCAAACTCTCCATCCTTAAAAAAGAAAAAACAGATAGCCAAACTAATATTATGGTTGTGATTATAAAAATAATCTTAATACTGGTATCACTATATTTTCTCATGCAGTAAACCTGCTTTTAATAGGCTGCTAATTAAATAAACAGAACGGATATATGTAGTTATTATACGGTCTTTATTAACTTTCAGTTTCAATTAACTTATCCTTTAACAAATTCTTTAGAAAAGGATTTAAATTGAGAAATTACAATTCAAATTGCAAGGATATTAGTAAGCATCATCGTCTTGTTGTTGCGCCTGAAAAGTCGCAATCACAAGACGATGAAAGAAAAACAAAACTTGGGTATAAGGTATAGAGGTATAAAGTATATGGGTATAAAGGTATAAGGGAATAGGGTATATACCTTTATATCCCTATACCTTTATGCCTTTCTCTTACCTTGGAAAGAAAGGAAACCCTTCGCTCCAGTCTCCCGCACCTTTAGGACCTTTGGCTCTTACAAACAAAAGAACCCATTCTTTACTCGGCAGCTCATCAAACTCCATTTTCACCCCTACAGAACCGGCGACATTATTCATCGGTGCATCTTCCACATCTCTTAAACACCATTTACCATTATAAAAAGATGCTCCCGGCATAGCATCATAAGTGGCTTCACCTGTTCCTATATGACTCGTATCCTTTGCACTTCTGATTACTACCTGGTTCATGTCTTTTGATGGTCCACGTGTCTTCTTATTAGCTATAAATCCTGAACTCTCCAGTGTAGATAAAAGATCCCCGCATGTATTTGCCACATAGATAGCCAATTGTCTCATCAGATACTTAATATTAACAAGATGTTCGTTAGCCAATGTTGTTTTTCCATCAGCCTTTGCGGCATTATAATATCCGATTTCAAGAGTGATAACAGAAAGAGCAGGTGAAGGTGTGGTATAAAAATCATTATCGGTAAGGCTGGCAATAATATTAGCGATAAATTCAAACATTTCAGGACGAGAAAGATCATTGAGAAAACTAATGTTACAAACATAAGTATTCAAAGGATCAACAGACACAGCATACATCAGCATTAGTTCAGGAAGAAGGTACTTCTTCACTTCACTTAATTTCACCGGTTTTCCTTTCTCTAATTTCTTTTCAAACTTTGCTCTCCTTTGTCTTTCGATCAATTCCGATCCTGTCAGATTCGGAGCTTTCGTGAAAGGTTCAGGTTTGATGGAATGTTTTCCTAATCCTTTTGGGGGATTCTTTGATGGAGAATCCTCTGCATTCTCATTTTCTGGCGCGGCTTTCGCGGCGGTACTTTTTTTATTTGTTGCCATTTTATAAAGATATATTTAATTATTTGATGGGGCAAAAATAGGGGTATAACATTACCGGCAATACAAAAAGTTTTTATCGCAGATTTACCTTTAAAAATGGATAACTAATTTTTTATAAAATTTCTATTGGGATATTTAAACTATTAATACAATTACATAATAAAAACTGTGTAGATTTGTCATTCCGACGAAGGAGGAATCCTATAAAATTATATACCTTCCACAACATCCCTATTTAAAAATTCCCAACCAGGATTAAATTCATTTATTAAGTCATCTTTTTTCTTTCTATTCCATCCTTTAATTTGTTTCTCTCTTGCGATAGCATGCTCAACATACTGAAATCTCTCCCAATAGACTAAATTAACACAATTATATTTTCCAGCGAATGTGCTTTTCTCGCCATTAGAATCTGTTTGATGTTCATATAACCTTCTTTTAAGATTATTGGTTACGCCTGTATATAATACAGTTTTGTACTTATTAGTTATAATATAAGTGAAATAATTATGAGTTCCTATTGTTTGCATTTCAATATTTTTTTGTTCTTATAGGATTCCTCCTTCGTCGGAATGACAAGCGACACAGTCTGAATGATAAATGAGAAAGCAGGAATGACAAGAGAATATGTTTTGATAAGTAATTTTTATTATTACGTTTGTCATTCCGACGAAGGAGGAATCCTTTTAGAATATGAATAGGATTCCTCCTTCGTCGGAATGACAAGCGACACAGTCTGAATGATAAATGAGAAAGCAGGAATGACAAGCGACACAGTCTGAATGATAAATGAGAAAGCAGGAATGACAAGCCCTCAAAGTTTATATATTGTAATTGTATTATCGATGTATATAACCCGACAGTCATTATCTATTTTTTAAATTTAATCTGATAATTCTTGATTTCTCATTGGCTGTGTAACGCTTTTCATCTTCATAAAATCTTTCTCTTTCATACCTCGAAACAACAAAACTAAATCCACCAAATAACTTCACAACACATACTTCCTTGAGAGAATGTTCCTGGTAAAAATGGAAATTCATGACATACGTATTGTGATACCTTCCAAAGTGATTATACGGCAATTCAAGACAACAATAGCCTAACCCTAACAGGCGAATAACACATTTCCCATTACTCAAATAATAGATAGTACTATTGCCATCACTGCGCAATGAAACAATTTCACGAAAAAGCAGCACTACCGGCATTTTATTAACCATAAAAGTAATAGTACCTTCCTCATATTTTTTGAAGACCAACTTGCCACCCATTATCCATTTTACAATAACCTTTACAGGAATAACTTTTTTCAGGATTTTTTTCATAGAATTATTTTTTCATTCATGCAAAGAAAAGAAAACACAAGGAAAGGATTTGTTGAGGTAACATTTTATTAAGATTTTATAAGGTCAGATTATTAGCAAAGGTGGTTATTTCACCAATAACGGAGGTATGTTTGAGAATAACGGAGGTATTTTATTCTCAAACATACCTCCTTTATTCTCAAAGATACCTCCGTTATTCTCAAACATACCTTCGTTATTAAAAAAGATACCTCCGTTATTCTCAAACATACCTCCGTTATTCTTAAACATACCTCCGTTATTAAAAAAGATACCTCCGTTATTAAATAACCAACCTCCGTTATTCTCAAATATACCTCCGTTATTGGCAAAATAATCCATCTGCTTAGCAAACGAAGCTATGTTTTCAAGAAACAAGATGATGCTATTCCTGGCGGATGGCAAGGGATTCAAGAACCATGTGCGGTCTTTTATTCTTTTTTCCTTCTCTGTGAGATTAAACCTTCAAGGTCTTAAAGACCTTGAAGGTTTTAAACCAAATCAAACTTTCCATTCATTGCCGTTGGCTTTAGCCAACGGATAAAAGATGATAAATAAATTGGCTTTAGCCAAAATAATGACAAAGATTTGGCTAAAGCCAATGAGCATTCTTTATCTTATTCCGTCAGCTAAAGCTGACGGCAATGAATGAGTAGAGATTTTTGCAGTGAGGATTGCGGATGTTTTGGAGAGAAGATAAGACAGCGGGAGGATTGTTTCTTTTTAAGTTTGTAGTTTTGCGGAATGGAAAACCCTAAAATTCTCATCCTTGAATATTTGATAAAAATTAATGCCAATTCAACTCCCGAGTTAATTAATCCTGTTTTGGAAAAATTGCATAATGGAGGTATGACTAATTTTAAGATAAAATCTCTTTTAATTGTAATGCAAAATGATAATTTGATTTGTTTAGATGAAGGTTACTTTAAATTAGGATGTAAAGCTGCAACTCCAAGACCTTTACCAGATAGTGTAAGAGAATATACATTAGCAAAGGTAAAAATTAATGCATATATTACAACCTTGGGAGAAGAATATTACAATAAAAATAGCTTATCAAAATATGATAAGGTAATTAAATGGGGTAAGAATAATCTGTTAATTGCTCTAATAGCAATTTTACTACTTGTTTTTGGTAGTATTGAAGGAACTTTAAGAGGCTTTAAAGATATTAAAGAAATTTTTGGTCCAAAAATAATTACAATAGATTCGGAAACAAGGCAAAATAAACTTATAGATAGTCTTAATAAATCAAAAAAACAAACTGATTCTATTAATAATTTAAAAATTATGGATTCAATTCAACGAATTAAAGCCTATACTTTGGAAAGTGTTAGTAGGGCAAATCAAAAACACGATAGAAAAGATATTAAAACAATGCCACCTCCATCAAAACCTACTTTCCCAAGATTTGATTCAATACCTTCAGATAGACCAGTTCAAGAAGGTGGAACTGTAGTAAGGTTGATTGTTGATAAAAGGAAAGTTGATACAACAGCTCGATATCATCTTACATCATATTATCCGTTTTATAAAAATCATATTAATGAATGTAATTCGACACATGATAATAAATATGAATATGTAGTAAATTTCACTTTGCTACAAAATGATACAACTATTACAATTAATGGAAGTAGTATGATTTATGTAAAAACTCCAGCTTCTAATAAAATTCAAGATGCTGCACCTTTGGCAATAGATATGATAATACCAGGTAATAAATTTAAAAATGGTGTAAATTTAGAATTAAAAATTGTGAATGGAGATGCATATTATTATTCTCCTTGTGACCATAATAAGCATGAATCTTTAATGTTTAGAAAAGGAGGTTATATTAAATTAGAAAAAATAGAATAGTACTCACACCCCTCTCCCACACAATATCACCCATACCAATCAAAACCTAATCATAAAAAAACAAATTTCTCACTAAACAAAACCCTGGAAATAGTATAACGAATACCGATAGTATTAAGCAAAACCCGCAGACAGACTGATGATGGGCATGGGATGAAGGATTGAGAGATAGATACAAGGAAAAGAATATGTCACTCCTACGGAGTTCCACATACCTATTTATTACCTTACTATTATGATGCCATTCCTACGGAATTTTTCCTTACTCCGTAGGAGTTAAATCATAATAGAAAAGCATATCCCACAAGAAAACCCCACCCTCTCCACTCTCCCCAAAAATATCTCCCAAGCAAAGCCCCCAGCAAGTCTTATAATTTAAGTTCTATATCCTTTCCTTTCATCGTCTTGTGACTGCGACCTTTTCGGGCGCAGCAACAAGACGATGAAGATACTTAGCATCATTATAAAAAAATATCATGGAAGTTCGATTAATAAATATAACCCCATAATCACCACTCTCCCCAAAAATATCTCCCAAGCAAAGGCCACAAACATCCTGCAACTGGTGCGGGAGGTAAACATCGAATAGGAGAAGAAAGGAAAAGACTATTTAAGGAATACCTATCTTTGCGGCATGAAAGAAGAAAAGGACAAGGAACAGGAAAACGAAAGTAATTCTATGGCTTCGGAACCGCAAGCAGCGTATGGAAAGAAGATACTTCATATTTTTAAATCCTTCGAGGAACAATCGGAGGCAGCATATAAAGAGTTGGCATTATTAACTCCTGAACAGCATCTGCAAAATGCTGTTGAATTAATAAAAAGAGTTTACGGAATCAAAGAGGAAAATGCGGAGGGAAAAGAGAAGAAAGAACGAATACTTTATTTTGATTAATAATGGATATATTTCTTGATGAACATAAGGAGTTTCTGCTGTTATTATTAAAGCATGAAGTAGAATTTATGCTGATAGGCGGTTATGCTGTGATTTTTTATGGGTATGAACGAACCACGGGAGATATGGATATTTGGTTGAAACCTTCTAATGAAAACAAAGTAAAGTTTATTGAGGTATTAAAGAGTTTCGGAATCAACGAAGAACATCTTAAAGCTGCCGGAGAAATGAATTTTGAAGAAGCACAAATGATGCACATCGGAGAACGACCCAATAGAATAGATTTTTTAACCAAGGTCTATGGCTTAACATACAATGAAGCCGATGAAAAGAAAGTTTTATTGCCGTTAAAAGATCAGTTTGTTCCGGTTATAGATTATCATCATTTAGTTATTGTAAAAATGTTTGCTGGTCGCCCGCAAGATAAAGCAGACATAGATATTCTGCAAAAGATACGAAATAATAAAAAGGAATAAGCCTTCCTAAAACCCCGCTCTTATCACTCTATCTCAAAATATCTCCCAAGTAAAGTCCCCAACCAGTCTTATAATTTAAGTTCTATATACATTCCTTTCATCGTCTTGTGACTGCGACCTTTTCGGGCGCAGCAACAAGACGATGAAGATACTTAGCATCATTATAAACAAATATCATGGAAGTTCGATTAATAAATATAACCCCATCTTCACCGCTCTCCCCCAAAATATCTCCCAATCAAAGCCTCCATACGTCCTGCAACTGGTGCGAGAGGTAAGTATCGGATAGGAGAAGAAAGGAAAAGACTATTTAAGGAATACCTATCTTTGCGGCATGAAAGATAAAAAGAAACGCCTTACCATAATCGAAGGATGAAAACAAAAGATATTATTAAAAGAATAGAAGATGATGGATGGTATGAAGTACGACAAAGCGGTAGTCATCGCCAGTATAAACATAAAACAAAGAAAGGATTAGTAACTATTCCTATTCATCGTTTATCTAATGATGTAACTCCTGGCTTAGAAAGAAGTATAATGAAGCAAGCACAAATAGAAAAATAAAATTAAACAATATAAACTATGTTACGATACGCAATTATTATAGAGAAAGCTGCTGATGGCGGCTATGGAGCTTATGTTCCTGATTTACCAGGTTGTATAGGCATGGGGGCTACGCATGAAGAAGTAGTTCAAAACATGATTGAAGGAATTAAGTTTCATTTAGACGGATTAAAAGAAGAAGGACTGCCTATTCCTTCTGCAATTTCAGAGGCAGAGAATTTGGTTATTGAATATGCGGCATAAATTTTTTTCAAAAAGGACGTAAAACCCCACCCTCACTCCTCTCCCCAAAAATATCTCCCAAGCAAAGCCCCCAGTTAGTCTTATAATTTAAGTTCTATATACGTTCCTTTCATCGTCTTGTGACTGCGACCTTTTCGGGCGCAGCAACAAGACGATGAAGACAATTAGGAATTAAAAATTAGGAATTAGGAAACATCGATATCTCCTAATTCCTAATTTTTAATTCCTGATTATCCTACGAAGCCTTCCTTCCTTTATTAAGACTTGCTTTGAGGACACTCATCAAATCTTCTTCCTTGTCTTTCTTATGAACTACTTTCATCTTTTGAGGAGTTGGCGACTTGCCTGTCTTGGCTTTTTGTTTGATGATCTTGAGGAGTTTTTCTGTATAGGTATCTTTATATTTTGAGATGTCGAATTTAGTTGTGAGATGATCTATCAATTGCTTGGCTATATCGAGTTCCTTGGCTTTTATTTTAGAAAGAGGCGGAACTTTTAATTCGCTGTGATCACGGATTTCTTCTTCAAAACGAATGCGATTCAAGACAAGCACCGAACTGTATGGTTTGATAATCGCCAATGCCTCTTTGTTTCGCATGACAAAGGACGCGATGCCTACTTTGCCCGCTGCTTTCAAGGCATCGCGAAGGATTCCATAGGCTTTCATACCTGACTTTGCAGGTTCCAGATAATAGGGTTGCTCATAATAAATGGAGTCCACTTCCTTCTCCAGCACAAAGTTGAGAATCTCTATGGTCTCGGTCTTTTTAGCATCCGCAAGTTTGAAATCGTGAGGCTCGATGACCACATATTTATCCTTTACTTTGTAGCCTTTTACAATGTTTTCATAAGCGACTTCTTTGCCTGTGGTTTCATTGACACGCTTGAATTTAATGTTGGAATGATCGTGACCATCCAGCATATCAAGGTCTAATGTACTGTCATGAATGGCAGAGTATATATTGATGGGGATATTCACCAAGCCAAAGCTAATGGCACCTTTCCAAATAGATTTCATTGTTATACTTTAGAATTTACAAAACATCGAAAGCCCGTTATGATTATCCTGATAGAAAGGAGCAAAACCAACACTATGATTCTTGGCAAATTTTGTTTTATGAAAATGTGGAACAAGGATGCCTGACAAAGCACCCATTCCTGCTCCAAGAAGAACATCAGACATGAAGTGCATCCCAGCTTCAAGCCGTACATATCCCATTCCTGCTGTAGCTGCCGTAGCTCCTGTCCAGAACATCCATTTATATTTGGAATCGGGATAATAATCCGAATAAACCTCCGCCATAAAGAATGTAGTCGTGGAAATAACTTCCACATGACCCGCATAGAAGGAACTCTTGGCACCTCCATTCGTTCGTTTATCCATTGGAGTGCCCGGATCATAGGTATATGGTCTATATTTATCAACGAAATAAGTTGCTGAGAAACCAAATAATCCCGTGACACCTAAGGTTTCGAGGTAGAGATAACTAAGTTGCCAAAAATCATTGCGCGTATCTTCACCGGTTAGAAAAAAGATGATGGGAAGCGGGAAGGCAAGATAAAATGGATAATAACTTTCCTTGTCAAGCGTGGCATTATATCCATACATCCAATTCCTGTCAAAGGCATTGACATTGTTCTTGTTCAGGCTAAGTACTTGTTCAGGAGTAGAGCCTGGCTTGTTATAGACTTTTGTCATTGCATAAGCTGACCAGCCTACACCTATAGCGGTAAGAGGTATATCCACCGAGTTATTCATTTGATATACTTTTCTGGAAGTGTCAGTCTGACAATAAACAAGATTAGCAGCTACCAACATGATTACGAGAAACAGATTTGTCTTTTTCATAACATTAGAATTTTTTCCATTATTGATGTGAGTATTTCAAATTTCGTTCCTTTGTATATTTAATGTTAAGCCAACGTTCCTTTTGTTTCAAATTGGGATAATGATTTGCATTTTGCAAAGGATTAGGGCTTTAATTTTCTTTCCACAAATAGTAACCGAGGAAGGAATGATATTTGGAAAAGTCTTATAAAATTAAATACATAAGAAAATGAAAAAGCTAATAGTATTTCTGAAAGTAATGATGGTCGCAGTTACCATCAGTTTATGTGCTTCATGCGATGCAGGATATGTCGCAGCAATACCAGACGGTGGTCCTGATGTAGTAGTAGGTGTAGCTCCTTGGCAAGATGGAGTTTGGATAGGTGGCGAATGGGGATGGAGAGGAGGAAGATATGAAAGAATTGGCGGACACTGGGAACATGCACGTCGAGGACAAACATGGCACGGTGGAAGTTGGGTACCGCATCGTAGTGGTAGTGGTTATCACTGGAATAAAGGCAGGTGGGGAAAATAATCCTAAATAAAAATAAGATGTTGCGGTTAAAGATCATAATCGTGAGTATGAGGGAAGGCAGAAAAGGTCCTGCAATGGCTAATTGGATCTATGATGAGGCTAAGAAGCGGATTGAATTTGAAACCGAAATGATAGACCTTAAGAAGATTAATCTTCCCTTCCTTGATGAACCGGAACATCCCAGGCTGAAGCATTATACAAGGCAGACGACCAAAGAATGGAGCAGAATTATTGAAGCCTCGGATGCCTTTATTGCTGTTACTCCTGAATATAATTATGGTTATCCTGCGCCCTTAAAGAATGCCTTGGATACGTTATATAAGGAATGGAACAATAAACCATTCGGGTTTGTAAGTTATGGAGGTATTGCCGGTGGTACGCGGTGTATGCAACTTATTCAACCGGTTCTTCTGGCATTAAAAATGGCACCTGTTCTTGATGCTGTTAATATTCCTTTATTCACTAATCAACTTGATGCGAGAGGCAAATTTATTCCCAATCAATCCCAAATTATAGCTGCGGGAAAGCTCTTTGACGGGCTTGTATTTTGGGGAGAATTATTAAGAGAAACAAGATCAGATAATTTAATAAATATAAAACTATGAAAGAAAACAATTTTCACCGAAGTCCGGTAGGCTTTCCGGAACCACATCCTAATAAACCATTACCAAACACTCCTCATACTCCCATCAAACCGGATCATAATCCTGACCCTACCAGGCATAAACCAGGCAAGGCAGAACCGGAAAAGAATGATCCCACAAGGATTCCTCAGCATCCACAAGTTGATCCTACGCGGATAGATGATCCGCCGCTGCCCAAGCAATGGAATTACAGATAAATAATCAATAGCCGTGGGAATCCTCAGTGCATTTTTTATTGCCTTAGTTGTTGCTCTCTTTTTTGCGAGAGGCAAGAGGGCGAGTGGTTCCATCGCAGCTTTAGCCATCTTTTTCTTAATTCTTTTTTTGGCTGGCATTGCAGGAAATTATTGGATAGTTCCCTTCGGTCCACAATTATGGGGAGTGTCCTGGTTGCCGATATTATTTATTGTCATTATCGTAACCTTGCTCTTGGAATCACCTTCTCCAAATAGAAGAAGAACTATGAATCCGGATATCGAGACCTCCCCATTTGAGGCAGTGAGTTTATTGATGTGGATATTGTTTTTGTTTTTGATTATCGCCATCATCGCGGGGCTGTTGAGAAGTCCGAAGGTTTAAACAATAAACCGGGCTGTTATCAGGAAGGATGCGGGTTTTGAAGGGGACAATCGGTGTCCGTTATACTATTTCCAGGGTTTTGTTTATTGAGAAATTTGTTTTTTTATGATTAGGTTTTGATTTGGATAGGTGATATTGTGGGGGAGAGGGGTGTGGGTGGGGTTTTATATCTTATCCACTTATTTATTAAGCTGCATATTCAATAACCAGATTCTCTGCTTCCGAAATTGGTGAAGGAATCGGCAGTCCTTCTTCTTTTAAGCCATCTAAATGAAACTTGATTCCTTCTATCATGTTTTGAACTACTTCTTCATGAGTTGCTCCCATGCATACACAGTCTGGAAGATCAGGAACATAAGCTCCATAGCCGCCATCAGCAGCCTTTTCTATAATAATTGCGTATCGTAACATAGTTTATATTTTTTAATTT
>JABDAW010000054.1 GCA_013288905.1 Bacteroidota bacterium
GAAGATTTTGATAAAGCAATAACTTTAGCTATTAAAAATAAATTTAAATGTGCGTATTCAAATGATGCTTTTGAACTTTGGTTTGTTCTTCACTTTCAAAATATAGATCAAAAACAATTAAGAACTTTTTATTATAAAAAGTTAAGTGAATATTGGGAAGGTCTTCTCTTGAAAATTCAAATTTTTGAATATTTTCAATACCTGTATCTGCAATATTTAAGAATGAAACTATTTGATTCTTTATAGTTTCATCATTCAAAGAATCAAGTGCTTGCGCACGCATATATTCCGAATGATCACTTGAAACAATAATAATACTACTTATATAGTCAACTAATTTTGTTGAAATTTTACCACCAAAAGATTTTAATGCTGTTAGAAATAGAGAGTTTTTCCTTGCAATGTCATTTCCTTTTTTTATATACAATCCGCTAATTTTATTACCTTCAATAAAAGCATTTTTATTTACTTGAATTTTCATTCCGCTTCTTGTAAAAAAAGGAACTTCCTTTTTACCAGGTGTGCCAAATAACCATTCTGAAACTATTTCATTGTTTGTTGCTTCAAAGCCATACCTATAATATACACCTTCAACAAAAAAAGATAATTGAAAATAAGAAGGTTTTTTTTCAGTAGATGTTGAAAGTTTAAAAGGTTCTATTTGCTTATTTAAAATGATTTCATCCTTTACAGATTCATTAACTACCGAAATAAATGTAGTCAAACCTTTCACCAAATTACTCTTACCACTGGCATTAGCACCATAGACAGCTTTGCTTTTCAGTAATGACAATTTATCATTAACTTTGAATACATTATTTTTATCTACATCCTCATATTTAGGATTAGAAACAATAGGCGCAGCAGTCATGCTAAGCGTCTGAATATCCTTTATGGATTTAAAATTACCTACACTAAAATCTACTATCATAACTTCATATTTGAGAATATTTTGCAAAATTACAAATTTAATTGGTAATTCTACAATAGTTAGCTTAAAAAAACTTTTTCTATAGTTCAATGCAATTAAAAGGAAACAATCCTCCCGCTGTCTTACCTTCTCTCCAAAACCTCCCCAATCCTCCCCGCCAAAAACGCTGCTCATTCATTGCCGTTGGCTTTAGCCGACGGATAAAGATAAGTGATGGGAATGGGCTTTAGCCAAACCTTCAAGGTTTTTAAAACCTTGAAGGTTTATTCTTTGGCTAAAGCCATTTTCATTATTCCTTTTTATCCGTTGGCTAAAGCCAACGGCAATGAATATTAAATGATATTCTATACTATCATTCCTTTAAAATATCTTTTCTCTTATGCAGATGGATTTTCTTTAATAGAAGAATAGTTTTTGTTTGTAAGATAATTATGTTTGATAATAGTGTTCACCACATTGCTTATTATCGAATCTTATTTCATCATGATGAATTATTAAAAGACTATGATAAATCTTGTAAAGACTATGATGAATTCTTTAAAGAGGGTTATGTATCTTTTATTCTATTCATTGTTATTAGTAAAGAGACTGATGAATTCTTTAAACAATGGAATAACCAAAGATATCGCAATTGCGTTTTGATATTTTGCAATTGCAAAGTGAAAAAACGCAATTGCGAAATGGATATTCGCATTTGCGAAATATTAAAACACAATTGCGAAATAAATAAAAGCAATTGCGTATTTTTACTTTACAATTGCGAAATAAAAAAACACAATTGCGAAAATGAGAATTGCAATTGCAAATATTCATTTCGCAATTGCAAAATATAAAAACGCAATTGCGAAAACTTTGATTTCTGCTTTGTTTAAGAGATTCATTCCATTCAAATAAGAATTCATCAGTATCTTCTTTCTGATCATTATAAAGAATAAATATTCTTGTTCTATCTTTTAATAAATCATTCCATTCATCAGGAATAACAAGGCTTTCATCTATCTGATGATTACATTAAAACGATATAAGCATATAGAGGAATAAATATATAAGGTTGTAATTATGAAAAACTAAAGAATGAATGAGGGGTTCCTTATTTTGGTAATGGGTTCAATTCATTGTTTTGTTTTTAAACCTTAGTATAAAAGTACATAAAAGGGATTTAACTTTATTACCTTATTTTATAAAATGAAATAGGGTAATAAGGTTTTAAAATCAAACATGATTTAATTTTGTACTAAGGTTAAAAAAATTCCGCGTCTTAGGATTTATCCCAAGAACCTTGTCTTTATTTTTTAATTCATAACAAACATCATTAATTTAAACTATCTTTGCGCCCCGAGTAATTCTGAATTCCTTAAATAACAAGCATTTTGGCAACATATAAAGTAAAGAAAAAAGTAAAAGTACCAGTGAAAGTTTTGAAAAAGACTTCTCCTAAAAAGATAAAAGTTATTCTAAAGGATACTAATAAATCTAATATCAAGAAATTGCTCAAACCTATTGCGGGCAAAGGAAAGGTAACTCTTCCTGAACCTGATAAAAATATCAGATACCGTCCTTCAAAAAGATTAAAGTCTGTTCTGGCGAATCCTTTAAATCTTTATTCTGCAAACCTTGGTTATAACAGGGGAAAGAGAGCATTGACCTTTGCATTTATAAACAATGTTTTTGCATCAATGACTGGTAATTCCAATTTTGAAACGCCTTCTCCAGCCATTTCGGATATTAAGGATGAGATTGCATTATATAGAACTGCCAGGGGGAACAAGAATACCGGGGCTGCAAAACAATGTTACGTAAATATTCTTTATATGATGAAGCAACTTGGCAATTATGTGGCTAATGAATGTGGCAATGACCCTGTGGTATTCGCAAGTTCTTCATTCATTCCCAATAAAGCGAAGGGAGGAAAATCAAAAGAAATTGCGCAAGCAAAAATTAAGAAAGTAAAGGATACAAAGCGTTCAGGAGAAGCAAAGGCTTTCGTTATTGCCTTGCTTGGAGCGCAGTGGTATAAGGGTTATTGGATAGATACGGAAGATGAAACTGCTACCAAACATTATACTAAAGGATGTAAGGGCATCAAACATTTGTTTAAAGGCCTTCCTGTCGGAAAGAAACTTCTTTTATTTGTTTGCGGTTCAGGACCTTTGGGCGATGGGGATTGGAGTTTAGGGTTTCCCTGGATGCCACGGTAGGTTTAATTTAATCACAGGCATTTTTATAAGTATGCCCGCAATTTCTAATAGGCGATTCTGTTTGTTCTCTGTTTAAAGTAGGATAAGATTTCTTTTCATTTTAATTATCTTTATTAAATTTATCATTGGGCAAAAATATATATTCAGAAATAAAGTCAAAGAGATGAACAATACAAATTTATCGCTCCCCTAAAGCATAAATAACTGCAACTAATAGAGCTACGCCGCCGGTACACAAGATGATTTCTAAGGTATGGTTTTTATAAATGTCATAACCTTTGGCATCCCATTTAATAACTTTATCATCTTTCACCCAAAATCGAAGGTAATGAACCGACGGAGTTTGTTGGGCAATGGTATCTTTGAATTTATTGCCGACATGAACTTCCAAACCCGGCTTTGCAACATTATAATCTTGCAGATATTCCCATATCTGTCCATAACTTCCACTGTCTTTGATATCAGTAGGTTCTCCAAAACTTCTCTTTAGATAATCCTTAGAATTAACCAATGAATTATTTACATTTTCACCTAATGGCGTGAGCGTATAACATCCCGCCATCAGGAGACAAAGCAAGACAAGGAGCGGTTTTACAGGCGTTTTCATTTTATTTTCTTAGTATCAAAGTATATTATGGAAATTAGAAATTTAATTCTGCAAAATTAAACAATCCATCAGACGCAAAACTAAATCAACAATATCTTAACTTCGCCCCCGAAGATTTTAATCAGGATTATAGCATACTTATGAAAGTTTATCACTCGCTGGAAGAGTTTAAAAAGGTTGAAAATGGAGTCGTAACAATAGGCACTTTTGATGGGGTCCATGTGGGTCATCAAAAAATAATATCTTCTTTGAAACAAATAGCTCATAATAAACATGGAGAAACAGTTGTTCTGACCCTTCACCCACATGCACGGATGGTTTTATATCCTGATGATACCAATTTGAAACTGATAACTACGATTGATGAAAGAGTCGCACTGTTCAAGGCTTTTGGGATAGATCATCTGATAATACATCCTTTTACTTTAGAGTTTTCAAGATTAACAGCTACAGAATTTGTCAGGGATATTCTTGTGAATAAAATAGGCACAAAGACTTTAGTGATAGGATATGATCATCACTTCGGCAGACATCGTGAAGGAACCTTTGAATTATTGGAAGAACTTGCTCCAGTTTACAGCTTTGATCTGGAAGAAATCCCTGAACAGGATGTAAATGATATTGCTGTAAGTTCTACGAAGATAAGAACTGCTTTGAATCGTGGAGATATTGCAATCGCTAACAAATTTTTAGGATATGATTTCGAATTAACCGGAATAGTTATTAAAGGAGAACAGATTGGAAAAACTATAGGGTATCCCACAGCAAATATTTATGTTCAGGATAAATATAAACTCATACCCGGGCATGGTATTTATGCGGTAATGGTAAAGATAGATGATGAAGAATTTAAAGGAATGCTATATATCGGCAATCGCCCTGTTGTCAATGGAAGTAAACAAAGTATTGAAGTAAATATTTTGGATTTTGATAAGGATATTTATGGTAAGTCAGTCACTGTTATTTTCAAACATAAAATAAGAGATGATATGAAACTAAACAGTCTTGATGAATTAAAGAATCAGATTGATAGAGATAAGATAGAAGCAATAAAACTGCTCTCTCAAACGTATTAAATGACGATGCGGAAAATAATTCTTTTTTTTGTTTTTGGAATGATGTTCTTGGGAGCAGCGGCACAGGATGTTTTATTGGATTCTGTAGCATTGGCTAAAGAGCATCTTTTTAATAATTTAAAAGAAGCATTAATTCATCCTGATAAAGTTTATAAATTAGATTTAAGTCATCATAAATTAGATTCCATTCCGCCAGAAGTATATCAATTCAAAAACCTTCAAGTCCTTATATTAAAAGGTAACAGGCTCACCGAAATCCCTGAAGACATAGGAGTCTTGACACATCTTCAAAGATTAGTTATGTCAAGAAATAATATTGTTACTGTTGATCCTGCTTTAGGTAAATTAGTAAATCTTGTCTTCCTCGATTTAAGCCAAAATGAGATTGAAATGCTGCCGAAGCAAATAGGAAACCTGGTGAATTTAGCAGAACTTGTAATGTGGCTTAATAATCTTAATGACTTTCCTGATGAAGCTAAGGGAATGATTAGTCTTCGAAGGCTATCTTTAGAGGATATTGCCATGAATCAAGAGACTCAAGATCATATTACATCCCTTTTTCCAAATGCAAAGATTAAGTTCTCGCCCAGTTGCAAATGTAAATGGGAATAAGTTTAAAACTTCAATGTAATTGTCCCTAAATAGTTCCTTGGTGCCTGTGGATAATAGTTATTATCATTCACAACAACACCGTTTTGAATGGAAGTATAATCCCATCCATTCGATTCATATAATTTATTAAAGACATTCAGGATATTAAAACTTAAACCTATTTCTTTCATGGGTTTTATTTTAATAGTATATCTTATTCTGAAATCATTGATATTATATGCTGCTATGGCGCGCGATTCATCAGATGTATTGTCAAGATATTGCTTGCTGACATACTTATTAATGAAGCTCAAAGTAAGGTTCTTCACAGGATGCCAATTCAAAATAATACTTGATACAATTGCAGGAGAAAATGCAATATATGTAGCTTTATAATGAACAGTATCTTGCCCAATCCAATTGCCGGAGGCATCATACACATCAAGATATTCATCATGTTTAAATATTCTATTCTGACTAAAAGAAATGTTTCCTTGTAAGTCTAAATTCCTTCTTATTCTTATTGCAGTTTCGATCTCTGCTCCTGCACGATAACTTTGTGGAATATTCTGATCAATATATGCCCCGACATCATTCAGTTGCCCTGTTAATGCTAATTGATTGGTGTAATACATATAATAATAATTGATGCCATAAGAAAGCCATTCAGATTCCTTTTTATATCCTATTTCAAGGTCTTGAAGATGCTCGGCTTTAGGACGGCTAAGTGGCGTGGATTGTACATAATCATCTCTTACAGGTTCTCTATTACCAATACTGTATGAAGCATAGATTTGCATGTTGCTATTAAGGTCATAATTGATGCCTCCTTTAGGATTGACGAAGTTTAGATTGGCTGTTTGTGTGGTATTATTATAATATTGATCATACCCTAAGAAAGTATAGTTGATATTCCGATATTGTATATCACCAAACAGGTTTAATTTCTTGGTTATTTCATAATAAACTTTGGCATAAATATTTGCATCTTTCTTAACTGCGGTATTATCCTGATACTTCGCCAAGGGGTCGCTGTTACTGGCATACTGCGCCCAAACTATCTTGGTATAATGATCGCCATTATAACGATTCGCGGCACCTCCAATGGTTAGTTTTAATTTTTTATTGCTGTTATAATTAATAGAAAAAGTAGTTCCATAAAATTGATTGTCCAACCATAATTGTCTTATCAAGTTGGTATTAAGAATTGTATCATTACCGACTACCGCATTCTTCAATCCATAAGAACTAAAATAGGAAGGTTGAAAGTCAGTTGGATTCGCAGGGTTGTATGGGTTATCAGCATCTACATACTGTTCGTAATATCCGAAACCATGCGTGTAATGCAAGGCAGCATTGACATTCCAGTTAGAATTTAATTGTGAAGAATAAAGCAGTTGGAAGTTATCCATTTGATAATTATCCGTCTCATTCGGATAGGTATAAACATTGTAAGTTCTATTGACGGGAATGGTATCTTGAGGCACGCCATTCCAGGCTTGATAGGTCTTTTCTATGCCTGAAAAGATGTTGAATTTAAGAACAGAATTCTTTCCATAATATCCACAGGAAGCAAAGAAAGATTTCAAATCAGAAGAAGCGCGATCCATATATCCATTTGAAGTTATATCAGACAGTCGCCCTTCAACATCCCATTTTCCATCAATCAATCCGGTACCAAAAGAAAGGTTATTCTTCCAGGTATGATAAGAACCATAGGTAGTGTTACTTTCCGCATGGGCGGCGGTATCTAATACAGTCGTTTGCATATTAATAGTGGCTCCAAAAGCACTTCCTCCATTGGTAGAAGTGCCTACTCCTCTTTGAATCTGGATGTTATCTACCGAGCCTATCATATCAGGCATATCCACCCAATATACCCCATGATCTTCTGCATCATTTTGTGGTATTCCATTGATAGTAACATTGATGCGAGATTCATCACTACCACGAATGCGGACATACGTATAACCCACGCCAGTCCCGCCATCCGATGTCTCTACAAGATTCGGAGTGAGCTTCAAAATATAAGGAATATCCTGCCCTGTATTGTTCTTCTCCAATTCTTCTTTACTGACATTCGTAAAAGCCATTCCAGTCTTTTCATTAACCCTTGTGGCGGTTACAGTAAATTCATCTTTCATCACAGATGATTGTTCCAAAACAAAGTCAAGAGACAGATTTCCAGACACCTCAATATCTTTAATCTGTTCTTTAAAACCAAGATGAGACACCTTGATTTGATAAGTCCCCGCAGCAACATTATCAATGGAATAATTACCATCAAAATCGCTGGTAGCACCAAGATAGGTTTTCATTAGAACCACAGTAGTTCCGGTAAGTTCATTACCATTTTCTTTAGCAGTAATCTTCCCCGAAATTACATACTGACATTCCCCGATTAATGGCATCATAAGTACCATTAGCAACACTAAATTTTTCTTCATAATACAATAAATAAATAACGTTCGTGGGGAGCTTAAGATCGGAAATGGTTATTTCCTTTTTCCTACGCCGGCATTACCCGGATCAGGTTCTATGGGTATAATCTCAGCCCGATTTGTTAAGGCACCCCTTGTTTTTAACTGGGGCAAAAATATAAAAAATTAGGAATTACTGTAAATCTATTCATCGTAGATAGGGAGGGGCTATATAGATATAAGCTTCATTCTTGAAACATAATCTTCTGTAGTTTCCTGAATTTCATTAATATTGCATCCTCAATAATTCAAATTAATAATAATAATATGAAAAGAAAAATATACATCATCCTCGTTCTTGCAGTTGCAATATCGCTTGCCGGACTTTATGTATCTGGAATTTGCAGGGTTACGGCAACTAAGCAAATAGTTGTTAAAAAGGAAATTAAACAAAAGGAAGAAGGCAAGACTGAGGCTATTGATGCCTTGCAGTTTATCAGCAGGTCGCGTGCCTTTCCTAATGCAGACGTTCCTGGCGATGCTTATGGAAAAGCCTGGTCCTTTTATCAGACTCATTATCTCAATACAAAGGAGGATAGAATGAAACATATTACCTCTGGCGGCTGGACAAATTTCGGTCCCAATAATGTGGGTGGGCGGACATTGAGTATTGCTATTGACCCTACAAATGATTCGGTGGTGTATATGGGTTCGGCTTCCGGTGGCTTATGGAAATCCATTACAGGAGGCATAGGTGTTAATGCATGGACTTATATTCCTACTGGCTTCCCTGTGCTTGGCGTAGCGAGTATCGCCATCAACCCAAGCAATCATAACGAAATATACATTGGCACTGGTGAAACTTATGATTACGGTACCTCGCTGAATGGTTTGGTTGACCGTACCACAAGGGGATGCGCTGGCATAGGCATCTTGAAATCTACCGATGGCGGCATTACCTGGAGGCAATCTTTGAATTGGATGTTCCTGCAAAACTGCTGCGTTTGGGATATTATATTCAACCCGTTAAATACCAAGAGCCTCTATGCCGCAACTACCGAAGGCGTGTTTAAAACTTTGGATAGCGGCGCCACCTGGACAAATGTCTTGAATCAACAGATGGTTACTGACATGGTGATTCATAAGGTGGATACTAATATCGTTTTTGCTGGAGTAGGGAATCTTAATTCCGCAAATAAAGGGCTTTATACTACCACAAACAGTGGTGGCACATGGAGTGTAGTAGGAGGGGGGCTTCCTGCAAATACCCAAAATGGCAGGATCATCGTCTCTAATTATGCCACCAACAACGACATCATGATGTGTGAGGTCTGCAATGATTTCAGTACGGTAGGAATCTTTACTTCCATCAATAAAGGCGTTACCTGGACACCTGTTTCGCCACCCACCGAAGTAGCTTCATGGCAAGGCTGGTATGCCCGCGGACTATTGATGCAGCCGGGAAATCATAACAATGTAATCATGGGCGGTGTATATTTATTCGGCTCGTCTTCCTTTGGAAATAATCTTTCAGAGATCAATCCTAACATCTACCATTCTGACATTCACAATATCATTGCCGACCCAATGGATTCTAATAAGATATTCGTCATTACCGATGGTGGTCTGTTCAGGTCTGATGATTTCGGGGGTAGCTTTTATGATTGCAATGACGGATATGTAAGTTCCCAATTGTATATCGGGGCGGTGTCATCAACGAACGCATCCCTTGCCATTGCGGGCTTCCAGGATAATTATACCAACCAATATAACAACAGTGTCTATTGGAATTCCGTCATTGGTGGCGATGGCACTTCCTGCGCCATTGACAATACGAATGACCAGGTCCAGTATGGCTGCTACCAGTATATGAATGTCTATATGACCTATGATGCCTGGACTTTCTCGACCAACTATGTGTTGCAAAGCCCAAGCAATGCCAATGGTGGCAATCCTGCGGCATTCATGGCTCCATTGGCATTGTGCCCTTCGAATAACAATTACCTTTATACCGGTGGCGATTCACTGGTGGTTACCAATGACGGCGGAATCACCTGGAACAGCATGGGTCCTATCCCATTGGATAATGGAAATGTCATCCTTTCCATCGGTGTTTCGAGCACTTCCACAGATACTGTTTTCTGCGGTACGGTGCCTAATGAAGGGCTTGATTCCTGTCATATTTTCAGAAGCTATGATGGTGGGAATTCGTTTACTAATATCACTGGTACCTTGCCGAATCGCTACCCTCGCCAGATTACCGTGAATCCTTCCAACAGCCGTGAAGTTTATATTGCCTATTCCGGTTTCGGAAGCGGGCATTTATTCAAGTCGCAGGATGCCGGGCATACCTGGACAGACATCAGCACCACCTTGCCAGACATACCTTTTCATTGCATCATGGTTGATCCTTACATTCCAAATAATCTGTATGCAGGCTGCGACTTCGGGGTCTTTGCGTCTTATGATGATGGTGCTACCTGGACTGCTCTGGACAATGGTTTCCCTGATGTCGTCATGGTATTCGACCTTGTTTATTCGCCGGCAGACAGGACGATGCTTGCCTTCACTCATGGTCATGGTGCCTATAGGATTGCGCTGCCTTCGCCGGCAGGATTAAATCCTGCAATTCCGACCATTGCAAGCCTGAATGTCTATCCTAATCCTGCCAGAAGCAGCATCAATATTTCTATTCAAAACAATATTGCCTGCAGCACCAAACTTTCTTTGTATGATATGCAAGGAAAGCTGATTCTTTCTAAACAAGAATCATTTGCCAAAGGAATCAATATTATCAACATCAACTGTGCCAATCTTGCCTCTGGAAGCTATCTGCTGGTATCAGATGACGGAACCCGCAAGGTGACCAAGAAAATAGCGGTGATCAGTGAATAGTGAACAGTGAATAGTGAATAGTGAACAGTGAATAGTGAACAGTGAACAGTGAACAGTGAACAGTGAATAGTGAACAGTGAATAGTGAATAGTGAACAGTGAACAGTGAGTGAATAGTGAATAGTGAATAGTGAATAGTGAACAGTGAACAGTGAACAGTGAACAGTGAACAATTCAGCCAGAACATTTTGCACTATTCACTATTCACTATTAACTATTCACTATTCACTATTCACTATTAACTATTCACTATTCACTATTCACTGTTCACTGTTCACTATTAACTATTCACTGTTCGCTATTCACTATTAACTATTAACTATTAACTGTTCGCTATTCACTAAATTTGTGTATTATTGCGGCGTTAAAAAATAACACAATGACTATTAAAACAATGCAAAACCATACTAATATTAGCTTTTCAAAAAGTGCTGTAACAGGCATGGATGGCGGCTTTGCATTGTTATTACATCCAGATAAAAGTATCATTTCGGACAAGGGTTCTGTAATTTTTACAGGACTATGTGACCAACGATTTGGAGGAATTGTATCCCTTCAGCCATCATTTTTGGCAATCGTGGTGAAACCCAATTCTTGGGAAACTTGTGCTGAAATGATTCTTGATGGGGTATAATAATCAATTAGGAATTAGGAATTACGAATTAGGAATTCCTAATAGTTTCGATTCAGGATTATTTGCTCCTTTGGGAGTTTCTGTCAGAGCTCCAGGGACTGAAAATGCTCTGACTTGTCTTACAGATGCTCTGATTTGTCTTACAAATGCTCTGACTTATCTTACAAATGCTCTGACTTATCTTACAAACGCTCTGATTTGTCTTACAAATGCTCTGACTTCTCTCCCCGTCAGAGTAGCGGGAAGCCCCGTCAGAGCAAAAGGTGTTCCCGCCAAACCATTGGGGACAGAAAATGCTCTGACTTCTCTTACAAATGCTCTGACTTCAAGAAGATTTCAAGCAGAAAATGATAATTTAAACTAATAAATATATAATAAAATGAAAAACGAAATTAATGAAAAAGAACTTGGCTTTAGCCAGGAAGAAATTAAAGAAATGATCTGGGCAGCCGAGGACAGAAGCTCTGCAAGGAAACACGGATTCGATGTTCCATCTTTTGGCGAAACGCCTGTGAAAAAGACATTTAGCTTTGTATTATCTACGGTCATCGGACACGATTTTGTGAAAGGTCCGGTCGTGGAATTTGCCGCCCAGTTGAAAGGCTTTAGTGATTCGCTGAATGGACCCGGAGGCGTTGGTGGTCCTACCGCTTTGGCTACTAAGTATGGTTATTCGACACCAAAATTATTGTCCATAAAAAAGGATGCTGCCGTTTGGCAAATCTTTAGCGATAACCATAATGACGGACCGGCATATTCAAAAAGCATGACATCGAAAGGCAAGGAATTGAGAAAAGGTACAGGAACTTCTATTTCAGCGTGGCCCAGTACTACGGATCTTTCAGCAGCGGAGAATGATGTTTTGCCAGGAATAGAAACCCGTTTCCGCGAAAATGCTGCATTTGCAAAAAGCCAGAAAAGTATTTATACCGAAACCGATGGCATTACGATGCACATCGAGGTGAACTCTACGCCATTTGTTCCAGGTGCTGTAAAACCTGATTTGGAAGTTGAATTGAGTGACGGCGGACATCCAGAATTAGGCTGCACAAAAAGCGGCTATCAAGGATTTAATGTTTATAAAAGTGTTGGTGGCGGTGCATTCGTGTTTTTATGCACCTGCAATGAAGCTGATTTTAAGGATATGAGCGCGCTGCCAGCCAAAGGCGTGAGTGCTGCCTGGACTTACAAGGCGTTTTATCTTTTTGACGGCGTAGAAGTAGGACCCGTCAGCAGTGAAATAACAATTTCTGTTCTGGGATTGATATAAAATTATCATAACCCTTCAAGGTCTTGGCGACCTTGAAGGGTTTTATCAAACAAGAAAACTTAAATTAAAATATATAAAAAAAAACAATTAAAAAGTAAAAAAATGAAAAGTACAATTACTAAAATCGTTGCTACGGCAACCAAACAATTTCATGCAGGACTGGGAGTTCTGTTAGTGTTGATGCTGCTGATTGGCAGCGCACAGGCGACTACCTTCACGGTCTCTAACCTAAACGACTCTGGGGCAGGTTCTTTACGCCAAGCCATCACCAGTGCCGATGCAGATGGAACTGCTACTTCGGGCAGTCCTCACATCATTAATTTTACGGTTGCCGGGCAGGTCAGTCTTGCGAGTGCATTGCCTAATATTACCAATCACATGACCATTAATGGAGCAACAACAGGTAATATCATTGATGGCGGCAGTACTTACAGGATTTTTGATATTTCTACTGCTGGATGGACGGTTGCCTTTAATTTGCTTTCGATAAATAATGGATCCTCTCCTGGTGCTGGAGGAGCTGGTATTTTTAATAAGGGCAATACCACAGTTAATCAATGTTCCTTTATTAATAACAAGGCAAGTAGTGGAAACGGAGGCGCGATGTATAACAATGGTGGTACTGTTACAATAACAAATTGTACATTTTCTGGGAATGGAGATAATTCTACATACGGAGCAGGGTATTACAATGTCAGCGGAACTGTGAGCCTGATTAACTGTACCTTTTCCGGAAATAATAATGCCAATGGAGCAGTATATCTTAACAGTGGAACATTAAACATGACCAATACTATCCTCTATGGAAATGGTGGTGATTGTGATGTAAGAAATAATGGTACTTATGGTACGAACAATAATAATATTGTTGGCGTTTGCCATGCCGGTGCCACATGCCCTACCTGGTTTTCTACAAGCAGCCCCTCATTAGGTACATTAACTACTTGCGGTAATCTAAGCGAATTCCCAATTACTTCAAGTAGCAATGCATACCGAGCCGGAACAACTACTGGCGCACCATCTGTTGATATTTGTGGAACTAATCGCCCAGGTAACCCGGATATAGGTTCTTATGAGGTGAATAACTGTGTTGTTGGCACCTGGTTAGGAACTACCAGCACCGATTGGAATGTAGGCTCTAACTGGTGCGGCGGAGTTCCTGCCTCATCAACAAATGTGGATATTCCATCAGGTGGAAATCAACCGGTAATAGGAGCAGCAGGGGGAGTATGTAATAATATCACTATCGAAAGTGGCGCAACGCTAACCATCACAGGTTCTGATGTCTTAACTGTGTCTGGCAACTGGGCTAATAGCGGTACCTTTACTGCGAATACCAGTACGGTAATTTTTAATGGAACCACTACCATCAGTGGCTCTGCTACCAATTCATTTCATAGTGTAACTATTAATAGTTCAAGTACCTTAACGGCACCTTCAGGAAATATGAATGTGTCTGGCGGCTGGTTAAATAATGGGACATTTACTCATAATTCCGGAACAGTAACTTTTACTGGAGCAGGGACTTTTTTCATGGGAGGAAGCACAGTTACTAATTTCTATAATTTAGGATATACTGGTGCTTCGGGGGTTATAACAATGAATACCTCCGTGAATGTATTAAATAATATGACATCAAGTGGAAGTGATTTCACTGTTACCAACGGCTCTCCATTAACATTAGCAATTACGGGTAACTTGTATTTGACAGGAGGAAACATTGTAGGAAATGGTAATGGATCAGGAGGAATAATAAGTGTTGGGGACAGCTTAAATATTTCAGGAGGTGCACTAACAATTAATCAACATACTTCCTCAACAGCAACATTAAATGTTGGCGGAAGTGTAAATCTAACTTCCACGGGTGCTTTATATTTATCAAATGGAGGAGGAGGAATCAGTTCTATCGTCAATGTTACTGGGAATTGGAATACCAGCGGTTCGAGTGTTATTACCTACACAATTACAAGCTCATCAAATGCTGCCACATTAAATATTGGTGGAAATTGGGTTAATAATGGAGGTACCTATACTCAAGGACCCGGTACCTATACTGTTATCTTCAAAGGAACAACTACCATGAGTGGTTCTTCAACTAATTCATTCGATAATGTTACGATTAATAGCGGACATTCACTGACAGGACCTTCGTCTGCAAATATGAATGTAGCAGGAAACTGGACAAATAACGGGGCATTTAATGCAAATGGTGGTACAGTAACTTTTAACGGAGGTTCCACACAAACAATAGACCCTACTACTTATTATAATTTGAGTCTTACGGGCGGAAATACTGTTGTCTTTGGTACTGCTAATACGATTACAAATAACTTATCCATAAGTAGCGGTTCGGTATTAGATTTGGGTACTTTCACTTCATCTGCTAATACACTAACCCTTGGAGGTAGTGGTGAAAATAATGGTTCGTGGGGTAGTACGTCTTCATCAGCAACATACACGAATAATACATACTTCTTTGCACACACAGGATTATTGAATGTTGCCACTGCAACTTGCACTCCACCTTCTGCAAGCATTACAGGCACCACAACCGGATGTAGTACTGTTTCATTAACAGCAGGAACTGGAACATCTTACTTATGGTCTGGAGGGAGCAGCACAAATTCGGCTGCTAATTCTTTCACAAGCAGCGGTACATATACTGTAACTGTTACAGGAAGTAATAACTGCACCGCATCAACATCGGCAAGTGTTACTGTAAGTTCTTATCCTGCCACACCGACTGCCACTGCAGGCAGCACCACGACATTCTGCACCGGAGGCTCTGTAACATTAACGGCTTACTATCCAGCTGTAGAAAATCTAAGTTATTTCAGTGGTTCAGATGTGGCATCTCCGAGCACTGACCAATGGCAATCTTTTGTTCCAACAGTAACAGGATTGACAACTTCAATTGAAGTTTACCTGATACAACAATATTCAATTTCAAGTACATTTAATTTATATAGTGGAATAGGTAATACAGGTACCTTGCTAAACAGCCAGGCATTAACAATACCGGCTTTGAATCAAGGATGGTACACAATCAATTTGCCAAATCTTTCATTGACTTCAGGAAGTAATTATACTATTGAGTTTGTTAATTCAATACAATTAGGTCTTGAAATCAATTATAACGGTGACGGTTTTGGGAATTATGGTTCGTATTATTCTAATAATTATGGGCTAAATCCTGGTTGGAATATTGACATGATCACAAACGTGGAACCACCATTGCCAGGATCATTTCAATGGTATAATGGAGCAAATGCAATTGGAGGCGCGACCAACTCAACTTATGCTGCCACAACAAACGGAGCTTACACAAGTATTGCATTGAATAACACATGTGCTTCCAATTCTTCCAATGCGATAGATGTAACTGTCTATTCGAATGCAACAGCAGGAATAACAGGAACGGCAACAGGATGTGGTTCAGTAACATTAACAGCAAATGGCAACGGAGCTTATACATGGTCAGGAGGAAGCAGTACGGCAAGTGCGGTAAATTCTTTTACCAGCAGTGGAACTTATACAGTAACAGTTACTGTTACTGCAAATTGCACAGCAAGCGCATCTCAAGTTGTAACTGTGACTGCTAACCCAACAACTCCGACAATTTCAGCAGGCAGTTCCACCACCATCTGCCCTGGAGGTTCAGTAACATTGACGGCAACGAATCCTGGGGTAACAGACCTTTCCTATACAGACGATAATATAGGAACTTTGGGATCTGACCAATGGCAATCCTTCACCCCGAC
>JABDAW010000055.1 GCA_013288905.1 Bacteroidota bacterium
GGATGAAAGTTTCCGCATTCAGATTAATATTGTTTCATCTCCATAATTTTTACTAATTTTACACCTTGAATAAAAATTAACAGGATGACTACTAAAAGCAAATTCCTTGTACTTGCCGCCCTGGTCCTTATCATCTGGACCGGCTGCAAGCGAAACCCTAACCAGGAACGCTGGGATACGAACATCCTCGCACCTCTGGTGAATTCGACATTGACTTTGAAAAACTTAGTCAATGATACTTTGCTGAAGACCAATGCTGACAGTACCATCAGTTTGGTTTATCAAAGTTCTTTATATAGTTTCACATTGGATTCCTTGTTTAAGATTCCAGACACCACCATGACCAGCAGCTATGGCTTGACGACTTTGAATATCGCGAATCATAGTATTGTCTATTCTGTTTCCTTAGGGCAGATGCTTATTCAGGGCGGCTTAGGAATATATGCCGCTGCAAATGGTACTACTGCTGCTATTCCTCCGATCACCCAGGGAAGTATTCAACCGGTTACCCAGCTAATAAGTTTAGATTCTATCTTTAAAACCATGTCTTTGACAAGCGGACAGATGGTAATTTCTATTCAAAACCAACTGCCGATAGCAATATATAATGTCATTTTCAAATTGCAAGACAGCGCAACGTCAGCTATTATTATTACCCACACTTTTGATTCAATATCAGCGCATACAACTGCTACAGATACTGAATCGCTTGCCGGTAAAGTCATAAATGGAGGAATGGTAGCCTCTGTCTCCGGGCTTTATAGTCCCGGGTCTAATGGAGTGCCCGTCTTGATTGATACTACCAACAAACTGACGACAACCATCTCTGTCATTAATCTTCTTCCTGACTCTGCCACTGCTATATTCCCTGCCCAGGATTTGATTAAGAAAACAACTGTCATCCCTTATAATCTGAAAGGAATTCAATTGACCGAAATCATTGCTCAAGCAGGACAAGTAGTGGTTACAGCTTATAATTCTTTGCCTGATACTTTGCATTTTCAATATACCATTCCAGGAGCCAGAAAGAATAATATAATCTTTAAAGTGAATGCAGCATTGCCACCGGCAGTGAATGGCGTTCCATCCTATGACAGCGTTATATATGATCTTTCAGGATATACCATAGATATGAAAGGTCCAGATGAAGATACCGTCAATACTTATTACTTTAATATTGTTGGAAACATAGATTCTACAGGGCAAATACAAACGCTTACTACTAAGGATAGCATTCGCCTGACCACTAAGTTTACAGGCTTGGTTCCCTATTTTGCCAAGGGATATTTGGGAAGAGATACCTTTCAATTAGGACCCGGAAGCGTGCCTGTGAATATCTTTAATAACATCACCGGAGGCTCCCTGAATGCTAATGTGAAAATGTCCGTTATGGTTCAGAATGGAATCGGTGCTGACGCGAAGCTGGTGATTGATACTATCCAGGGAGTGAATACTAAAACCAACAACAAAGTAATGTTGAGTGGCACAGGTGTCTCTGTTCCCTTCACTATTGCAAGAGCCACGCAGACTGGTAATTCCACTAATCCTGTGAATATCGCTTACAGTACGCTGCAATTGGATTCCAGCAATTCCAATGACAGGGCGTTGATTAATGATTTCCCTACCCAGTTGAATTATGGTTTGAAGCTATACATAGACCCTAATGGTAATACCACCAACTTCAATGATTTTATTTACAATGGAAGTTCGTTGACTGCGAGTCTTGATTTTGAAGTGCCATTGAATCTTATAGCTACGGGCTTGGAGTTGACAGATACTACGGCATTCAGCATTGGTAATTCCAAACAAACCGGTCAGATAAAGTCAGGAACATTCTCCTTGAATGTAGCGAATGGCTTCCCTCTCGGCGGTTATATTCAGATATATCTGTTGAATAGTTATGGCAGCGTAATAGATTCACTCTTTTCCTCGGATGCCTTTGTTGCTGCCCCTATTGGGAATAATGGAATGGTAACTTCCACAAAATATTCCACACTGACCATGCCTGTTACAGAAGGAAGGATGCAAAATGTTTTGAATACTACCAAGGCAATCCTGAAAGCAAAGTTCACGACACAACCTTTCACCACCAATCCGGGAACTTTTGTAAAGATATACAGCAGTTACAACATGGGCTTGAAGCTGGTGGGGAATTTCGTTTATAAAGTTGAATAATTGATTAAAATATATTTTGTGAATAGAACCATCCACTTCCTCGCACTAATCCTATTATTCTCCTCCGTTAAAGTCTTCAGTCAAACCAATGCCATCTTAGCTTGGGATGCTTATGGCATGGAGGAACATTACGACACTTTGAAGTCCTATATCGGCATCAACGGAAACCTGCTCTTCGGCTCTACCTGCATTACTGCAGGCTTTGCCAACAATTTCATCAGCAATTCATTCATTGATACCACCATGACCAAACAAGTCAGTTCAAGGTTTTCAAGTATCAATAGAATGGGTTATGATCTTGATGAAGGCATCACTTATGTCCATCAGAAGGATACCATCTTTCATATTCCTGTGAGTGGATATTTCATTGCCTTGCGAGACAGAAATCATACTGATGCTGTCTTTCCGGGCGATTTATTCAACATTATATTTCAGGGCAATGCCATGTATGCCGCTAAGATCGCTCATCTTGACGGCTTAAATTTAAACGCCATGCACTACCAGCAATTGGAATTCGGGCTGGCAAAGGTTTTTCCTATTTATAAGGCAAGTTATTCTATCGGCTTTGCACTGTCTCTCTTGAAAGGGCAGAGCGATTTAGCGATTACCACCGGCAATACAACCCTTGGTACGCCTGCTACAGGTGATTCCTTGGATATTACTTTAGCAGCGAATATCAGGCAGACAGACACTACTAATTCAGGAGGCTATGGTGCCTTCAACGGCTGGGGATTATCAACCGATTTCTACATAAAATTTTATGACAGCACCTCTGAAATGTCTGTGCGGCTGGATGTGAAAGATTTAGGTTTTATCAGATGGAACAGCCGCTCTGTTTCCAATAATCTCGACACTACTTTTACTTTCAGCGGCATCAATGTGGCGAATCTTCTTACGCCTGGAGATTCTCTTACAAGCCTGTCTCTGGACAGCAATTATACCAAGGCATATCATGCCCACCAGGAACGTCAGGCATATACTACCAAACTGCCTGCCTATATCAATTTATCTTTCCGAATGTTTCTTGATGAAGAAAATAAGATGCCGCTTGATGCAGCGATAAACTTCAGGCTTTTTGCAAATTATACTCCCTTTGTTTATGGTGGAATTTCTTATTTCATTACCAATAAAACAATCATTGGGGGCAGCGTTTCTTATGGCGGATACCGGAAGTTAGGCTTCGGGATTAATATCGGAGGAGACCTTGGCAAAGGGTATCTCATTGCCTTGCAAACTCAAAATATAGAAAGCATAGTTCTTCCGAATAATGTTACCGGAGAAGCTGCGTTGCTGTCTTTCAAGAAATTCTTCTGAAACAATTTTTAATGAAATATTCACGTTGAATTAGTATCTTTGTAATAAGAATTCGATGCTGTTAAACCTTAATAAAAATAGAAAATGAAAAAAATAATTGTTCTGCTTATATGCGCCTTTGCCCTGACATTGACTTCCTTCAAGACCCCTGGATATTCCTTCCGATTAGGTTTATTGAAGTATCATGGAGGCGGCGACTGGTATGCTAATTTAGCTACTTCTCTTCCAAACCTTATCAAGTTTTGCAATGATAATATCGGCACTAATATTGACCCAGAACAAGGCATTGTCGAGGTCGGAAGTCCTGACCTTTTCAACTTTCCTTTTGTCCACATGACAGGGCATGGAAACTGGGTTTTGAGTAACGAGGAAGCCCTTAATCTCCGCAATTACTTGGTAGGCGGCGGCTTCCTTCATATTGATGACAACTATGGGCTGGATCCTTATGTCCGTCCTCAAATGAAGAAAGTTTTTCCAGAATTGACTTTTATTGAATTGCCCTTCTCGCATCCGATTTATCATCAGAAATTTCCTTTCCCCGATGGCATGCCAAAGATTCATGAGCATGATGGTGGACCACCTCAAGGATTTGGCTTGATATATCAGGGTCGCCTTGTATGTTTTTATTCTTTTGAAACAGATCTTGGCGATGGCTGGGAAAGTTATGAAGTTCATAAAGACCCTCCTGAAAAGCATCTTGCTGCCATGCAGATGGGAGCCGATCTTATTCAATATGTAACTTCTCAAACGCAGCCTTAAAGGATTAAGTTCCCCGATATTCCCCAAAAAAGGCAGTTCATTGCCGAAATTTTCTTGTCCAAAGTCTATGACTTTGGGACCAAAGTTGTCGGCTGGGAATTCTAAACACCGGCTGGGACTTCCAAGCCAACGTTTTGGAAGTCCCAGACGAGGAATTCGGAACCAAAGTCATGGACTTTGAACACCATTATTTCCAATAATAGTATGATAAATAGCGTACTTAGGAAAACCACCAGATTTATAATAGCGGAAATTACCGTGTTCTTGGAAAATTCCACATACTTAAGGGTAGAATATTTCAGGCTGATTTAATAATTGGAAATGGATGGAAAACAAAATGATTGGCGGGTATTATAAACAAAGTTTTGTCTTGTAATTCCGACTAAGATGGAACCCAATTATTATTCCAATAGTATTCCATCTTCATTGGAATGACAATACACAAACTAAAGATACCAATATCCCAAACCTAAACTTTTCCTACTTTTGACCCCTTACAGAATAAAAAAATTCCCGTGGCAAAAAGAAAATTCAGCACCGTAGCCCTCAAGCTACTCATGGTTCGTCCAGACGAAAAGGCGAATGTGTGGCTGTTATTTTTGCACCATTTCTTCCAATCTATCGGCATTGCCCTATTTTATGTTGCTGCCAGTACGATATTTTTATACAATCATGACGTCACCTATTTAGCACAAACCTATATTTATTCAGCCATAGTTTTGTTGATAATCGGGCGCATATATGCAAGTGGAGAGCATCGGTTTTCATCAGCAGACTTCATGATGATGGTCGGCATATTCGTCCTTATTTCCGTCATCTTACTTTATCTTGGAATTCGATTATCCGACGGGGTATGGATGGCAGTGGTCATCATGGTTTGGTATCGCGTATTATACCTGCTTTGCTCTCTGGAATTTTGGGGAATGACATCGCTGATGTTTAATGTCAGGCAGGGCAAACGCCTGTTTTCATTGATCAGCGTAGGTGATGTGCTACCCAAAGTACTTGCCTATTCTTCTTTAAGATTCTTGATAGATGTCATCGGATTAGACTGGATTATTCCCGTTGCAGGCTTCTGTTTTCTGATCTCACTATTCATCTTGAGACTGATAATAAAAGAGATGCCGAAAGAATTGGTCGAACAACAGGACGAGCAAAGAGAAGCCGTTATTTCGACCTCATTCCTTTCTCAATTCTTCAAGAACGAATTGATTATTGCAATGGCAGGGACGGCATTTTTGGTGGTAGTGGCGGTAACTTTTATCGAATATACTTTCTTGAGTACCGTGAGACCTGGGCATCATTCAGAAGTTGATTTCGCAAAATACATATCTACTTTCTTCACAATAATTTATGCCGCCATTATCATTATTAAAATCTTTTTCTCAAGCCGCTTAATTAAAGAGTTGGGAATAAAAACCAACCTGATGATTCTACCATCCACGCTATTGACGGTTTCCTTAATAATTGCTTTTATGCCCGATGTTACTACAGATCATAAAAGAGTGATATTCCTCTTCACCACGATGATGGTGATCAGCGAAGTTCTTAAAAGAAGTCTTCATGAACCTATATTCCTGACCCTCTTTCAGCCTTTGACCAAAAGACTGCGGCTTCATGGTCATACCGTTGTGAAAGGATTGGTAGAACCCCTGGCATTAGGTGTAGTCGGATTGATTTTACTTTGGATAAATGGAACATTCGTTGATAAGAATCTTCAAGTAGTCAACTATTTTCTTTTGGCTGTAATAACTGGGTGGATAATCTTTACCAACTTTACAGGCAAAGAATATTTTATGGTCTTGAAGAATGCTGTAAAGAAGCGATTCATCGGCACTTCAGAAATTACGATTAAGGATAAAAGCACTATGCAGATATTAAGAGATAAATTAAACTCCATTCATCCTGAAGAGGTAATTTACTCTATTGAATTACTTGAAAAGATCAATGTTCCGGACTTCAGGGACATCATCGTTTCGCTCCTTACACATGAAGATCGCAATGTTCAAATGCAAGCGTTACTCAAGGTTGAATCTCTTAAATTAAAGGCTGCTATGCCTCATATAAAAATGATTATTGACAGCAATGAATCCATTGCTCTGCGTGAGATCGCAATACGTATTTACTGCTCTTTCGAGAATGAAGTGCCCGAAAACATTCTTCCGCTGCTTACTCATCATGATATTCATATTCGCAAAGGAGCAATCATTGGTTTAATGACAAGCGGCGGCATTGAAGCAATGCTTCTCGCGGGGCAACAATTGCTCAACTTCATCAACTCCGAAAAAACCAATGAAAGAGTACTTGCTGCTGAGGTAATCGGTGATTTAAGAATTAAGAATTTCCATAAACCCATCATCAGGTATTTCAAAGATGATAAGGAAATTGTTGTTGAGAAAGCCATTGAAGCCAGTGGAAAATTGTTGAATCCTGCTTTGATTCCTCACCTTATTGATTTCCTTGACAAACCAGTTTATGCCGAGCGGGCAATGAAGTCTTTGATTCCATTTGGTAGCGAGGTATTGAATTTTTTTGAAAACTTCTTTAAACAATCAAAACAATCCGATGACACGGAGAAGATGCTTCGTATTTGCAGGATTTGCGGGCACATTCATACTTTGGTCTCTGGCGAATTATTAATAAATCTTCTCAATGATCATAATATAAGAGTCAGGAACGAGGCTCTTGTCAACTTAGTTCAATTGAAATATTCTGCCCCCCAAGAAATGCGAGATGAGATCAAACGGCATCTTGAAGAAGAGTTCGAAAAGGCTTCCTGGTGCTACAATGCGCACACTGCTATGTGCAATGAAGGTTCTTACGAAGGGTTATGTAATGCCCTGTTGCTGGAGATTCATCAAGGCATTTCTAAGATATTTAATTTGCTTAGTTTGATTTATGATCCTTCAACAATAAAGAAAGCTAAGGAAGGATTTAACCTGCATTCCAAAGACCAGAAGGCTAATGCAATGGAGATTCTGGAGAATCATATTAACAAGAAAATACATAGTAAGTTCATCATTCTGCTGGAGGATATTCCCATTCATTCAAAGGCGGAGGAACTTGCGAATTTCTATCCTATAAATCAGAAATCTCCTGAGAGATTAATTCGATATGTGTTGAATGAATCGGATAATAAATTCAATATCTGGACCCAGGTGACAGCCATACATTCCTATTCCGAAAGTAATCCTGACTTCGAGAAGAATACCATTGCAAAATTCTATAATCATCCTTACAAAATATTGCGCGATACCGCCAAGCATTCACTAAATGGACAATATCAAACTGAATATTCATCATATAAAATTAATGAAATGAGTAAACATCAAACTGAATCGGAATCTACTTTGCTTGAAATAGAGAAGGTAATTGTATTGAAGAGCACCGGGCTGTTTAAGGAGACCCCTGAAAATGTTTTAGTGGATATTTCTTCTATCATTCACGAAGAAAGAATCGGTGCTGGCGAGACCATTTTCAAGAAGGGTGACTTTGGAAGCTGTATGTATATAATATATGAAGGCGAAGTCAAGATTCATGATGGCGACAATGTTTTCGCTGTGATGAATAACCGTGATTTCTTTGGAGAATTATCGCTCCTCGACCCTGAACCTCGTTCTGCAACAGCAACTGCCAAAACAGATTTGCTATTATTAAGACTTGACCAGATACCGTTCTATGAACTGATGTCTGAAAGAGAAGAAGTGGCGCGTGGAATATTAAAGATTTTGTGCAGAAGGATCAGAAGCGAAAACGAAATGATCTTAAAATTAAAGGCTCAATTGCCTTCTCTTTCATAAGAGGCAACGATTTCTTTTATCTTATCCAAATGTTTTTGTTTGATAGCAGTTCGGCTTTCGATGGAGGTCTTGGTGAAATATTTATGGTTCTCCAGAAACTTCAATTGCAAGCGGTTCCATTCCTTATCATCTTTTAGAAAGCGATAATCTATCATTTCATCATAGAGCGTATTTCCTATGGGGAAGAAATCATCTCTTCCTAAATAATCCAAATCAGCATCACAAAGTATTTCCCCTAATTTATCCTTCGGTGTCTGTGGCAATTTGGTTGCCATTATCAATTCACATATATGATCAATCTGTTCTTTATTGAAACCATAACCCGGAAGCGTATCCCTTGCTACCATACAGCTATGCTCCTCATGTCCTCTGTGTACAATCAGGAATCCGGTATCATGAAATAAAGCAGCAACTTTCAGCAGCAATAAATCTTCTCCTGAAACCCCTTCCTTCGCAGCAATCCATTCTGCTGCCTGCAAAACATCCTCGGTATGTTCGGGACAGTGGTAAAATAAATTCTTTGGTAACTCTGTCCTTAATCGGTTAAGGATGTCTGCTTTTATCTTTTCAAATGATTCCATTAATAATTCTGTTGTTAGGTTTTTATGATAGCTTTGGTGAGGGATTTTTATGGTTATTTAATATTTGCTTCACTGGCATTTGATGTTTTATCGGGGGCAAAAATAATATTAATATTATATAAAATCTATCTTTTTACTGAAAAAGATTAAAAAAGTTACTTTAGGGTTGCTCTATTTCCTGTAATTAACGTAATTTTGCCTCCTAAATAATACTGTTATGAATACCACAAAAAAAAAGAATATCATCCTTGTTCCGGTTGACTTTTCGGAGGCTTCCGGGATTGCTGTTGAATGTGCAGTTGAGCTGGCAAAAGTTTTTGGATCGGAGATCATTATGCTGAATATCTTCGAAAACGTCCCTGTTGATGAGGCTTCAAGGAAGCAATTGCAATCCCAATTTATCTATCGTGACATCTTAAAAACCTTAGAAAAAGATGCCGAAAGAATTACTCAAAGCCAAAAGGTGAAGACCGGATTTTTGATTAAGGAAGGGACTATATTCGACCACATCGGGAAGGCGGCGGAAGAAGTTGGGGCGAACCTGATGGTGATGGGTACTCATGGCATAAAGGGTGTGCAGCACATCACCGGAAGCTATGCAGCAAGGGTTATTCACAACACCCCAGTGCCGGTAATCGTGGTGCAGAAGAAATCGAATTATCAACCGATCAAGAACATTACGGTCTATCTTGATCTTACCAAAGATTCCGAGGCTTTGGAGAACTGGGCGAGTCATTATTCCAAAGTATTCAAGGCAAATGTGCACCTCGTGGTTTCTGAAGAAATGAGGGAGATGGTGAAAATGAATACCGAGCATTCATTAATCAAGATGGAGAAGATATTCAAGGAGCACAATATCAATTATACAGTTAAATCTTTTTCGTCAGAGCGTGGCGAATTCATCAAGAATCTGTTGCAACATGCTGCCGAAACCCGCTCGGATTTAATCATGATTGAACAAAAATTGGACATTGACAAATACATCATTGGCAAGGATGAACAAGACATCATGTTCAACTCCCATCAAATACCCGTATTCATCGTTAATCCCTCCACCAATCCTTCTGTGACATGGGCATAATGCTTTTTATCGAAGGGCTCCCTACCTGGGCTGAAGGTACGGTATTTATAGGCATCTGGGTAGTTTTAGGGTTATTGGGATTAGTGTTGATCCGAAATTTCGCTTATGCCGAACACGTCCGAAACAGTAAGGATTCGATCATCGCCCTCATGAATATCCTTTCTATTTTATTTGCTGTATTGATGGCGTTCCTGGTGGTGGTGGTTTGGGAGAATTATGACAAGAACAGTGACAATGTGGCATCTGAGGGCAACTATCTTACTAACCTCAACAGGGATAGCAAACTGCTTGGAGATTCTAATTACATAAAATTAAAACCTATCCTTGTGGATTATGCCTACGAAGTGGCATCTCATGAATGGAAACAGATGGCGGATTCAGGAAAAACAGATTCCAAAACATGGACTGAAATCAATCAATTTTCTGATGCTCTCAATGGCGTTGATTTGAATTCGCGGAAGAAGGAAATATTATATGATAATATCCTGAAAGAATACAATCATCTTATCGAATGCCGCCGTATCCGGTCATCTGCGGCAAGTTCGGAATTGCCCGATGTGCTTTGGCTCACCATCATTGCCGGATGTGTGGCGACGCTCATCTTCTCTTATTTTTTCTATTTCGAGAAGTTCTTTTTGCATGTATTATTGACGGCGATTATTTCCTTCATGATGGGCATGACATTGTTCCTGATCTTCGTCCTCGCGCATCCTTTCAAGGACAATTACAGAATCCAGCCTGATACTTTCGTCTCCTTTTATAATCGAATGAAAGATCATAAAAGCAATGCTATCGAATGGAAGGATAATCAATACCACGAGGTTATTCCCAAATAAATCCAAGGTTTTTGGAACATGGAGGGATGGCGACATTCCCCAAAAAAAGAAGCCGCCCTATACCTAAGGCGACTTCTAAACCAAATAAACACTCTTTTTCTTGAATTAGAAATTAAAAGTATCGGTTTCCTAATTCTTAATCTATTAATGAATCGGCTTGCCTCCGAAAGGATCGGAAGGAGCAACTCCGGCTCCTGCGGAATTCCAACCGGTAACTCTCCACCAGGTAGGAACATTCAACGTTTTTGGTTTAACGATAACATCTTTTGCTTCTTTAGAATTCGGCTCATTGGCAGCATACCAATTAGCTTCTACGGCAGGGTCTCCGGTACATTCTTCGATCATATAATAATCGGCTTCGGTACCTAAAGAACCCCAGGACAACACTGCAAAACCATCATGAACCCATTGCTCCCATTTTCCACCTGTGATCTTCTCGCAAGGAGTTTTGCTTGAAGCAATTTTTGTTAATGGAAAACCTAAATCTTTCCATAAATTGAACATCCCGGGATGTTTCTCCATAACTTTTTTCGCCAAGGCATTGTAGGAAGTAATACCATATCCTTTCTTGGTGTTTTTGTTTCGGGTAGCGGTTCCGGCAGCCACTTGAGCCGCATCATCCTGTGTTCTTGCAAGAATATAAGCTCCGGAATTCGTCTCGACGATACCACTGTCAAGGACTACTTCTGCATCACTGTCGGCATTGCATAGAACCCATACTTTTGCAATTTGTTTCGCGACATCTTCATCCTTGTCGTTAGGCTGTAATAAGGGAATTGTTTGCATTTTTACTTAATTTTAATTTTTAGAAATTATTTTTAGAAATTTTAGAAATTTAATTTGTGATAAAACATCAATTTTAAAGAACGCCGTCCATAGCTTTTAGGTGAAATTATGCGATTTTACGAGGAGGTAGAGCAACTTTACCCGGAGGTAAAACCATTTTGCGAGGAGGTAAAGCAACTTTACCCGAAGGCAAAACCATTTTGCGAGGAGGTAAAACAACTTTACCCGGAGGTAAAACCATTTTGCGAGGAGGTAAAACAACTTTACCAGGTCGTAAAACTATTTTACGAGGTCGCAAAGTGTTTTTATGAGGAGGTAAAGTAGCATAATTTTATGCTGATTTACCAAAATCTAAATCCTTTCAAACTTGCGGACAACATTTTTAAACTTTTAAAGAACCTTCGTTTAAGCTTTTGGAATTTAAGCCTTCCCACTCTCTTGGCTAATCTTTCTTCGGAAGGCGGTAGAGGAATCTGCGAATTCAGTTTTCCATCATCTCTATAGAATTAGTTGCGGCGCAAAGAAACGAAAAGATTCGGAACTTTCTATTATTCCAAAATCTTTTTCTAATTTTGTGTGGAATAAAAGAATAATGCGATGATGAGAAAGGTGGTTTTGGTGATGGTATTAATTATCATGAATGGGAATATCCATTCACAAATTAGAATGCAGGGATATTCGGACAGTGCGTATGTCTTTCCTGATTCCCAATGTATTATTTGTAATGGTTCAGAATGGCAGAATCCAATAATTGCTGTTCATTCCCCTCAATATTCAAATGCCTTCCTCTTACCATATAATCAATGCCATCAAGATACCTGTTATTATACAAGAGAATTGAGGTTTTGTAATTTTGGATTTAATATTCCAACAAATGCAATAATTGATAGCATTGAAGCATCTGGAATTAATGAGGGTGCATCGGTAACAAATGTAGTATATGATACCATTGTTCAATTCATGAAAAATCATACTCCGGCAGGAACTAATTTTGCTTACCCTTATTTTTGGCTTTCGCAACAACAAGTCTTTTAC
This sequence comes from Bacteroidota bacterium, assembly GCA_013288905.1. Taxonomy (GTDB): domain Bacteria; phylum Bacteroidota; class Bacteroidia; order AKYH767-A; family JABDAW01; genus JABDAW01. Next base: position 12,368 of record JABDAW010000055.1, read on the forward strand.
CCTGCTGGTTTATTTGGAACAACATGGACTCCTCAAGAAATTAATGATCCTGGTTTCGGTCTTATTATTCGAGCAAAAAATAAGTCTAATGATACTGTAACTGCTCTTTTGAATCAAGCCGTTATTTCTATATGGTATTCACTTCCAAGCGGACTATCCTCACAATCTTTAGAACAAAATTCAATTTCTCTATATCCCAATCCCAACTCCGGCACCTTCACCCTATCCTATCACCTCCCTCAATCTGGAATTCCAAATAGCGAACTTCGAATAACAGATATAACCGGCAGAACCCTCTACTCCTATAGTATTGACAACATGTCAATTGTCAATTATCAATTGTCAATTCCCTTAAGCAGCGGCATCTACTTCTGGCAGATGGTTAATGATGAAGGCATCATCGGGAATGGGAAGGTGGTAATAGTGCATAATGAATAATGAGGATACCTGGTCGCCAAGCATTCCATACCCCGTTCTATTTTAATAATTCATCAGCAAAAGACATAATCGTTGATTGATTACTTTTGCCGCATGAATAAAATATATTATCTATCCACTTGCAGCACTTGCTCAAGGATTATTTCAGAATTGAAATTGCCAAAGGATTTTATTTTTCAGGATATTAAAACCAATAAAATAACTCCTGAGCAATTAGAAGAAATGCAAAATATGGCAGGCAGCTATGAAAATCTATTTAGCCGAAACGCCATGAAGTACCGAGCTTTGGGCTTAGGAGCAAAGAAACTTAGAGAGAAAGATTATCGGAATTATATTCTTGAAGATTATACTTTCCTCAAGAGACCCGTACTGATTATCGGCAAAGAAATCTTTATCGGCAATGCTCCAAAGACCGTAGCTGAAGCTAAGGAGGCTCTTGAGAAACTTTAATTCACAGGTTCATTTTTGTTAATGAATAAGAACTTCAGGTCCCACCTCTTTCTGCTCATCGTTAATGTAATCTATGGTGCCAACTACACGATAGCTAAGGCATTGATGCGAGATTATATCCATCCGATGGGGTTTATTGTGTTGCGGGTACTTGGAGCCAGTTCCTTATTTATCATCATCAATCCTTTCTTTAAGAGCGAGAAAATCGAAAAGAAAGATTACCTGCTTCTGGCAGCCTGCGGGCTGTTTGGCGTTGCCATCAATCAGATGATGTTCTTCAAGGGGCTGGATCTCACTGGTGCCATCAATGCTTCATTGATCCTCACCACCAACCCTATGATGGTACTCCTCATGGCAGCTTTGCTGATTAAAGAAAAAGTTACGAAGTGGAAGATAGGAGGCATACTCTCAGGGGCAATGGGAGCAATAATTCTTATCCTGTTCAACAAACATGCAAGTGATGGAAAGCATGCAATCACGGGGGATATATATATCTTTCTTAATTCCTTCTTCTATGCCATTTACATTGTTTTGGTAAAGCCATTAATGACAAAATATCATCCGGTAACGGTCATCAAATGGGTCTTTCTTTTTGGATTGCCTGTGGTTATTCTTTTCGGCTGGTCAGAAGTAAATGAAGTTCAATGGAACACCTTCACCTCCAACACATGGATGGGCGTGGCTTTCGTCGTCATCGGAAGTACATTTATTGCCTACCTGTTTAATATTATTGCATTGAAAGATGTCAGTCCCGAAGTGGTAAGTATTTATATCTACGTTCAACCGATAATAGCAACAGCTTTCTCCTTATCCCTCAATCATGAAAGCCTTACTATGATTCAGGTTGTGGCTTCTTTATTAATATTTTCAGGAGTTTACCTGGTGAGTGCTCCTCTTGAAAAGAAAGCCTAAAGAAGGTATCTTTCTATAATAATTTCCTGGTGATGCAAAACATGTCCAATCATGATGAATCCTATTGCCCGAACGGATAACTCTCTGTTATTTGCTATTCCTCTGGCATCAATCATGGATTCATCAAAACTTTTATAAAGTTCAATGGTTGCCTTCCTTACTGCCTTAAATTCAATCATCAAATCAGTAATATCTCTGCTCGAAGAATTGGATTCCCGGGCATAATCATTCTCCTCAAAACCGGGAAGAGATGTCTTATCGCCTCTGGCAAAAGTCAATGCTCGATAAGAAAATACTCTTTCACAATCTATGATATGCTGAACTATCTCGCGGATATTCCACTTATCAGGCTGGTAGCGGAAGTCAAGTTGGGAATCAGAGATTTTATCAATGAAGTTTAAGAACTCTTCAGAAGATTCTTTTAAACCTTCCATTAAATCTTGATGAGGAGCTTTTTGTATGTAGTTATCAAAGTAGCCGAAGCTTTCATTTGGGGGAGGAGGTAAAATTTGCATTATCTATTAAGTTTTATTTGGGCGAATATACTATAAAATCGTAATTCCTTTTAGATTTCGTATTTTTGCAGTCCAAATAAAATAAAATTATGGCAATAGAATTAACAGACGCAAACTTCGATGAAGTTGTTTTAAAATCAGATAAGCCCGTATTAGTGGACTTCTGGGCAGTGTGGTGTGGTCCTTGTAGAATGGTCGGACCAATTGTAGAGGAAATGGCAAAGGAATATGAAGGTAAAGCCGTTATCGGGAAAATGGATGTGGATAACAACCCTAATGTTTCGATACAATTCGGCATTCGTAACATCCCTGCTTTATTGTTTTTCAAGGACGGAAAAGTTGTTGATAAACAAATCGGCGCAGTTCCTAAAAAGGTTCTTGTAGATAAGTTGAATGCTCAACTTTAAATAGAATTGGAACAAGAAATTACCAGTCAAAGGGTCCAGGAATTCTCTCACCTCGAGCTTATAGCTAAGCAGGTGGTGGAAGGGTTTATAACGGGATTGCATAAAAGTCCTTTTCATGGATTCTCTGTTGAATTTGCCGAACATCGCTTGTATAACACTGGCGAATCAACCAAGCATATTGACTGGAAATTGTATGGAAGGACGGAGAAATTATTCACCAAAAGGTACGAAGAAGAAACTAATCTTCGCTGCCAGATAGTGATTGATAATTCCTCTTCGATGTATTATCCTGATGTCAAGAAACCATCTTTGGATAATTTGAATAAGATAAGTTTTTCGGTTTATTCAGCAGCAGCATTGATGTATTTATTGAAGAAACAAAGGGATGCTGTTGGGCTGAGTATTTTTTCTGATAGTGTAGAATTGCAGACCCCGGCTCGATCTTCATCTGTCCATCAGAAGTTGATGTTTCATGAATTAGAAGGGCTTTTGGCTAATATTGACCGTCCTATGAAACGAACATTTGCTTCGACTTCCATTCATCAGATTGCCGAGAATATCTCAAAACGTTCTTTGGTAATTATTTTCAGTGATATGATGGATCATGCCGAAAATACAGAAGACATGTTTTCTGCCATGCAACATCTAAAACACAATAAACATGAAGTAATTCTCTTCCATGTCATAGATAGAAAGCATGAAATAGACTTTCAATTTGAAAATCGTCCATATTTATTTGTAGATGTTGAGACTGGAGAGAAAGTAAAAGTCCATGCCAATGAAGTTAAAGATAATTACATCGAATCAATGGCAAAATACCGTCAAGAGCTGATTCTGCGGTGTGCTCAATATCGAATAGACTTTGTAGAAGCCGATATTAATGAAGGTTTCAAACAGATTTTATTGCCTTATCTCATCAAAAGAGAAAGGCTTCATTGAAAGATTTATTTTTATTTCCTTTGTGGGTAACAAAATAAGATGTATTTTTGCAGCCCCAAAAAAGTTCTTTACATATTTCACAAACGGTTCGGTAGTTCAGCTGGTTAGAATACATGCCTGTCACGCATGGGGTCGCGGGTTCGAGTCCCGTCCGGACCGCTAAATTCAAAAGAATTTAGTCCAACAAATCCAAACTCCTTTATTATTAGGGAGTTTGGATTTTTCTTTTTTTAAGTTATATCCAAATTGCCATGGACCCCAAAAG
>JABDAW010000056.1 GCA_013288905.1 Bacteroidota bacterium
CACAAAACAACATAAGAGTATTGCTCTGGTCGTTGATGAATATGGTGGAACATCGGGAATGATAACCATTGAAGATGTGATGGAAGAAATTTTTGGAGAGATAGAAGACGAACATGATGTCAATGAATTTATCGAAAATCAAATTGGTGAGCATGAGTATATTTTCTCTGCAAGACAAGAAGTTGATTACCTGAATGAGAAATATCATTTCAAAATTCCTGTGGATGAAAATTATGAAACCTTAGCGGGATTCATTGTCAACAAGCATGAAAGCATTCCTGAAATCAATGAAACCATAATCGTTCCACCATTTATTTTTAAGATTATAAAGGTGGATGGAAACAGGATAGAACAAGTCCAAATGAAAGTGGACGAGGAAACAAGAGATTAATTTTCCTGGAAAACAGAAAATATTATTCCTTACATATCATCACCCTCATCAACTTCTTCAGAAGCAGACTCCTCATCAGAAAACATAATTCCTAAATCATCACCTCTCATTAATTCATCCTCCGATTTAGGCTCACCTTCTTCTATCCGTCCGATATGAGTTTCCAATTCGAAAGTTTCATCTGGTGGTAAATCATAATCGAATGCGGCCCCTTTTTCTCGTGCAACAGGTGTATATTGCTTTGGTGCATCATGCATGGTTTTTACAACACGTGGATAGCTTGCATTTGCAGCCTCTTCAATAAATATTTTAATCAATTCAATATGAAATCCCCACGATGGATTAGATGAATCAAAGTAATAGTAGATCTTTTGATGAGGGTCATCCATGTAATCACATAGACGAGCCTTGCTCATTAGCTGAACCTTCTTTCCATCACTACTTTCCTTAAGGTTAAGACTTATTTCTTCTCCCTGTTCCCAATAATCATCACTCATAAAAAAGGAAGCATCATATTTATTGTCGAACTTAACTGCCTCTTGAATCACTTCATGCAAATCATGAAAGTACTGAGTGGATTTTATTTCAATATCCCGATAGATATCATCATACTCTTCGAACGTTACTCTGAATTTATATACTGCCATAATGTTTGTATTTGACGGCGGAAAATTAGAAATTTTATGGGTAATGGAAACAAATAATCTTTCTAACTCCAATTTTATTTTACAATATTTTATTGAATTGCCTCAAAAAACAAACGGAATAAAAAGTTTCCTCTTTATTCCGTCTTTGGTAGCGGGGGCAGGACTCGAACCTACGACCTTTGGGTTATGAGCCCAACGAGCTACCAACTGCTCCACCCCGCACTATATTGTTTGGTATATTTCAATTTTCCTTTTAGCTTCCTGGCGTTCCACAGCTTTCTTTTGGGGGCGCAAATATAATAAAATTATAATAATTTGTTTCTTTGCATTCAACAAATAATAAATATTTTCTTTATGACACACTTTTCAGGCTTCGTAAATATCATCGGAAATCCTAATGTAGGCAAGTCCACATTAATGAATCTTTTAGTTGGCGAGCAACTATCTATAGCTACTCCAAAGGCACAGACCACGCGGCGTTCCATTCGTGGCATCGTTAATGGTGATGACTTCCAAATTGTCTTTACGGACACACCCGGAATTCTGAAACCGAACTATCTTTTGCAGGAAAAAATGATGAAATTTGTTCATACTGCTCTCGAAGATGCTGATGTAATTTTGTTCGTTACCGACGTTTTTGATCGTTTTGAGAATGCAGAAATTCTTGAAAAACTAAATAATATCGAAACTCCGATACTATTAATCATCAATAAAATTGATTTGGTTGATCAGGAGAAATTAGAGAAAGTTGCGATGGATTGGAAAACACGTTTAACAAAATTAAGTGGCTTGATACCAACATCTGCTTTGGAAAAATTCAATATTGATTCTATCCTTCTTTCAATCAAGAAATTTCTTCCTGAATCTCCAGCCTATTTCCCAAAAGATGAGTTGACTGATTTATCCCAACGTTTCTTTGTATCAGAAATCATCAGGGAGAAGGTCTTTAAGAATTATCAAAAAGAAATTCCTTATTCCACAGAAATTATTATTGAATCCTTCAAGGAAGAAGAGACCATCTTCAAGATTCGTGCTATTATATACGTCGAGAGGGAATCACAAAAGGCTATTTTAATAGGTCATAAAGGCAATGCAATTAAAAACGTCGGCATCCAATCCAGGAAAGACATTGAAAAGTTTCTGGGCAAACAGGTTTTTCTTGAAACATTCATTAAAGTAAAAGGCGATTGGCGCAACAATAACCAAATGATGCGCGAATTTGGATACGAAGAGTAATTCCAAACTCAGGGAAGCAAAGCCCTATACCCTTTAGAATCCTATCTTTGCAATCTTAAAAAAATAAATAATGAGTAACATTGTAGCAATAATAGGGCGACCAAATGTAGGCAAGTCAACCCTCTTCAACAGATTGATTGAAGCCCGAGAAGCCATAGTAGATGAGGTATCCGGCGTGACGAGGGACAGGCATTATGGTCATGTGGAATGGTGTGGCAAAGCCTTCTCGGTCATTGATACCGGCGGATATATTCATGGCTCTGAGGATGTCTTTGAATCAGAAATCCGTAAGCAGGTAAAGATTGCTATCGAAGAAGCCGATATTCTTTTATTCATGGTGGATGTCATTACCGGCATCACTGATCTTGACCTCGAGGTAGCTGGTTTAATTAGAAAATCAAACAAGAAAGTTGTCATTGTAGCCAACAAGGTTGATAATAATAAACGTATCATTGATGCCAACGAATTCTTCAGCCTCGGCTTAGGAGAAATCTATTGCATCTCGGCTGTGAGCGGCAGTGGCACTGGCGAATTGCTCGATAAAGTTGTGAGCCTCTTCGACAAAGAATATGTGGATGATACCGAAGGGCTTCCAAAATTCGCTATTGTCGGGCAGCCCAATGTCGGCAAGTCCTCCTTCCTGAATACCTTGATTGGCGAGGATCGCAGCATCGTTACTCCAATTGCAGGCACCACTCGCGACAGTATCAACACGCGTTACAACGCTTATGGATTCGACTTTCTTTTGATAGATACAGCAGGATTGAGAAGGAAATCGAGGGTCAAGGAAGACATCGAATTTTACTCCGTCATGCGTGCCATTCGCTCCATCGAAGAGTCCGATGTATGTATCCTCATGATTGATGCGCAAGAAGGTATGTCTGCACAGGACATCAACATTTTTCATCTCGCTGACAAGAATAAAAAGGGCATCGTGATCCTCGTAAATAAGTGGGATCTGGTGGAGAAAGATACCAATTCCACAAAGAGATACATCGAAGCTATCAAAGCCAAGATCGCCCCATTCACGGACGTTCCCATACTTTTCGTCTCTGTCCATGAGAAGCAACGAATCCACAAAGCATTAGAGACCGCCGTGCAGGTATTCAACAACCGCGCAGCCAAAATACCGACTTCCAAGCTCAACAAAATCATGCTTCCGATCATCGAGCACAACCCGCCGCCAGCTACCAAAGGCAAGCATATCAAAGTAAAATACGTCACCATGCTTCCCATCAAAACCCCTTCCTTCGCCTTCTTCTGCAATATGCCTCAATACATCAAAGAGCAATACCGTCGCTTCATAGAAAACAAATTGCGCGACAACTTCGATTTATCCGGTGTGCCTATCTCGATATACTTCAGAGGAAAGGACGGGGAGGAGGATTAATGTCATATACGGGGAGTAAATCCCTCGCCTTTAGGTAAAGACTTTAGTAATTTTGCGGGATGGAAAATTATAGAAAAACCTCCCATATCACTTATGATTGTAAGTATCATATAGTTTGGATAACCAAATATTGAAAGAAAGTAATTTTGGACATATTGCCTAAAGGGTTAGAGAATTGATACGGCAAATATGTAAAGAACATGATGTAGAGATAATAAAATGGCATGTATTATCCGATCACGTTCACCTTTTTGTTTCAGTATCACCACATTTGTGATTAGCAAATTGGTGCAGTATTTGAAAGGAAAAAGTTCTTACAAATTGATGCAAGAAAAAAAGGAATTTTCAAAACAGTTTTTGGGCAGACATATATGGGGTAGGGGTATTTTGTTGCGACATCAGGCAATGTAACAGATGAAGTAATCATGGAATATATCAAAAACCAAGATATAGAAAAAGATGATGAGGACTTCAGGATTTCACAATAGCTTGAGTGGGCTTAAGCCTAGATCAAACCCTTCGGCTTTTGCCGAAGGTAGTTTAGTTTTTAAATGATTTGAACTTCAGTCAAACAAATAAAATTTGACCAGCCTGCTTCATTTGTCTTGAATGGATGAAAAAGGAGATAAATCCGTGCCCTATTTTTTAGTGACCTCTGATGAATATTTTATCAGGATAATATCGCCATCATTGGTATTGTTGATGATGTCGTAATTTGTTGCACCAGAGACAAAGATATTTCCCGTTTTATCTATAGCTATGGCGAATGGATAATCATCATAGTTTTCAGAGCCACGAAAAGTTTTTATCCATTGCTGACCGCCGGAAGAATTATATTTTATCGTTGCTATAGTCTCGCTAAGACTGATGTTATTTGCATAACCTGTTACATAACACGAACCTGCGACATCAGCAGTAATTGCAATGCCTTCGTCATCACTTTTAAGATCGCCTCCATAGGTCTGAATCCATTGCTGGGTGCCGGATGTATTGTAACAAATAGTTAGAATATCGTAGTCACCATTCTTGTTGGTGGTATGCCCTGTCACATATATTTTATCAGAAGAAAATGCAATAGCTCTTCCCTCATCATCATTGCCTTTTCCACTATAGGTCTGATGCCATTGCTCATCACCGGCAGGACTATATTTTAGTACAATCAAATCATTTCTTTTATCACTCACATCAGTAAAACCCGATACATAAACATTACCTTTGTCATCTATAGTTATTGCATTGCCTTCATCATAATCATCGGCTTTACCATTAAAAGATTTTGCCCAAAGTTCGTCGCCGGCAGGGGAATATTTAATGGTTGTAATATCATAATAAGTATCCTTATTGACCGAGTAGCCCGTAATATAAGCATTGCCAGAAGGATCAACAACAATGCCTCTTGCAGCATCATTTTCATTGGCAGTTCCATTATATGTTTTCACCCAAAGCTTCTTACCTGAATTATCATATTTGAGGGTGGTAATATCAGTACCTGTTCCTTTATTAGAGGAAAACCCTGTAATGAAAACATTGCCCTGTGCATCTAATGCAATCGCAGATGCCTGATCAGAACTATCCATGCTTCCATTATAAGTTTGCGACCAAAGAAGGTTGCCGGATTTATCATATTTAATCACAATCATATCTTCGTTGGTTCCTTTGCCAGTCGAGTATCCGGCGACAAATACATTCCCGGAGTTATCAACGGTAATCGCCTTTCCATTATCATCTTCATTGCCCTCGCCGTTAAAGATTTGTTTCCAGAGTAGGGTGCCAGAATTATTATACATAATAGTAATAATATCAAGGTCGCCATTGCTATTGATGGAAGCGCCAGTGATAAAAACATTTCCCGAAATATCTGTAGCGATGGCATGACCTTCATCCATTCCCTTTGCAGGTCCGGCGTATGTTTGCGCCCATTCCTGATTTACTTGAGCAATTGTAAATAGTGGCAACAAAAAAAGAAAACCCATAATCATTACAATCGGGGTTTTCTTATTAGTATCACAATATATTTTCTTTGGATTCATATTCTTCGTTTTGCCTGGAATTTGATTTAATTCAACATTTGGAAGAATATTATTCAAAAAGGTTTAATAGTATTCCTTAGAAAATTATATTTCGTCAGGATTTATAAATCGGAATAAAATCCCAGCAATTGCACCGCCACCAAAGCATCCGACAATGTAAATCCATAAATGATTTATTGAATTGCCATGATTGAAAGTATCAACTAAGATAGGTCCCGTGGCAACAGCAGGATTGAATGCGCCGCCCGAAATACCTCCTACGCAATAGGCTGATGCTAAAACCGTGAACCCGATGGCAAGACCGTAAAAAGAATTATTGGCAGTTTTGGTATGGGTGGCGACATTAAGAACCACCGAGGCTAATGCGAAAGTGAAAACAAGCTCTGCCAATAAAGGTTTCAGCACATTAATTCCCTCCTTTGGAGCAGGAGCAAAAGTTTTGCCGCCCATCAATTCCATACAAAAGACAGCGGCAACAATAGCTCCAAGAAGCTGGAAGACCATGTAAACCAGTGCCTCATTCATTTTTATTTTCCCTCTGATTAATACTGCGAGGGTTACTGCAGGATTGTAGTGCGCGCCAGAAATATGACCGCCCATAAATACCATGACCATCAGCATAGCACCAATGGCTAAAGGGTTTCCGGTCAAGCCCACGGCTGAAACCAGGAAGAATGTTCCGATAAATTCTACTAAATACTTTTTCATATAAATATAATTTTTTGTTAGTTATTATTGGGTGCGAAAATAGTAAAAAGGATAATTTAATTCTCGACTATTCTATTTTATTCACCAAAGTTTTAGTTCCTTGGATAATGGGACATTTCTTGATAATAAACAAAAAGAGCAGTAATGCTTCTTGGAATCAGATTTCTCAAAAATAGGATTTTACGCTTGAAATCGGACCGTCGGAGACATCTTTAGTAGCATGGTATCCTCCGGGGTCTTGCCGGTTGACTCCATAATCACCCAAGCTTCAACGGGCATCATGCAAGCTTCAACGGGCACCGTGCAACCTTCAACCAGCATCATGCAACCTTCAACGGGTATCATGCAAGCTTCAACGGGCATCGTGCAACCTTCAACTGGTATCATGCAACCTTCAACCAGCATCATACCACCTTCAACCAGCATCGTGCAACCTTCAACGGGTATCATACAACCTTCAACCAGCATCATGCCACCTTCAACGGGCATCATAGAAGCTTCAACGGTGGTATTATTTATGTAAAGTAGGGTTGTTTAAAATTAATCACTCAACCTAATTTTCAAGGATTAAGGATGAGAGAACTCTCGACTGTTCTTTCCGCGAATATTTCTCAATAGATTTGGAAGTATTGCGAAGCAAAGAATTATTTTTCCATTTCAAGAAGTTGTTTTCGATAAAATTTTCAATACCGGTTTTATTCATTCTATCAAACATTTTTCCTGCTTCACATTCATTAATAATTGCTGAGGCATCTCCGTCAACAGGTCCTAAACCAATAATAGGTTTGCGGGTATTAAGATATTCAAATAGCTTGCCAGTTAATATCCCTTTATTATTCTCAACCTCCGGAATCACCAGCAGCATCGCAGAAGAGCGCATCATGTATTGGATAGCTTCATAATGAGAAACATGGGTGATAAATTCGCAGTGAGCCTTTAAATCAAGCCTTTCCACAACTTCGGAAATTGCAGGAGAAATACTCCCTACAAAACGAATGATGATTTTATTCAGGGGATATTTATCAATCACGTTTTTCATGACTTCAAAGAATACTTCAGGTTTGTAAACATCAGCAATGGTGCCAACATAAGTGATGATAAATTTATCAGTTTCTTGTTGAATTACTCCTTTGAAATCATCTTCATCAAAACCATTTGGAATGACATGAAACTTGTTTTCATTTTTGGAGAATGACTTGGCTATAAAGCTTCTTTTAATATCATTACTAACCATCAGAATTGCATCCGCCTGATTCAAAACATTTCTTTCATAGAGTACATCCTTCTCTTTAGCCATGCGGGTATGCATCATCTCTTTGTAATAATAAATATCTGTCCAGGGGTCTCGAAGATCGGCTATCCATTTAATATTGGGAAATTTCCTTTTGAGTTTCAAACCTATCAACTGTGAACTATGTGGCGGCGAGGAAATCACAATAGTATCTACCTGCTCTTCTTCAATGATGCTACAGGCTTCTCTATAAGCATATTTCACCCAACCTGCACGAGCATCAGGAATAAAAAAATTACCTCTGATAAATCGTAATAATCGCTGGCTCAATTTTTCTTTATTCTGTCCTGAAAAGCCCCCGTAAGGAATAGCTTTTTTGCTAGTTACCTTAGATAAAATCTTTAATGCCTCGAAAGAATTGGTCTTATAAACCTTTATGCCTTTTGGAATATCATTCAATAAACTTTCATCCAGAACAGGGTAACTGGCGTGGCTTTCGTCAACAGTAAGGACAATCGGTTGAACATTAAATTCGGGAAGATATTTTACAAACTTCAATGCTCGCTGCACTCCTGCACCTCCGCTGGGAGGCCAATAATAAGTGATGATTAAAACCTTCTTCATGAAAGTAAATGTTGACCAAGAATCCTTGACTAAATAAACGATTGCATGTCGTAAAGTTTTTTGTACACACCTTCTAATTTCAGAAGTTCGTGATGCGTTCCCCTTTCGACGATTTCGCCTCTTTGCAATACAATAATTTCATCGGCATGTTGAATCGTAGAAAGGCGATGCGCAATAACTAATGAGGTGCGATTCTCCATTAATTTAATCAATGCATCCTGTACCAATCGCTCTGATTCGGTATCTAATGCCGAAGTCGCTTCATCAAGAATCAATATCGGAGGATTCTTCAAAATAGCTCTTGCAATGCTCAATCTCTGACGTTGTCCCCCGGAAAGTTTTAAGCCCCTATCACCGATATTTGTCTGATAACCGTTCTCCATTTCCATAATAAAATCATGAGCATTGGCAATCTTGGAAGCATTGATAACAGCTTCTTCCTTCACATTCTCCATCCCAAAAGCAATATTATTAAAAACGGAATCATTAAATAAAATACTTTCTTGTGTTACGACTCCCATCAAGCGACGAAGGTCATTCAATTTCATATCTCTTAGGGAAATTCCATCAATGGAAATATCCCCGGCGGTAACATCATAAAAACGAGGAAGCAAGTCAGCCAAAGTAGATTTGCCACCACCCGATGCTCCTACCAAAGCAATTGTTTTTCCTTTATCAATAGTTAGATTTATGTTCTTAAGAACAGGTTCAGAGTCGGCATCTGTTCGATAAGAAAAGGAAACGTTTCTATATTCTATCTTAGCCTTGAACTCCTTAACTGCAAGGGCATTTGGAATCTCAATAATAGTATTCTCTGCATGAAGTATCTTATTGATTCTATCCGAAGAAGCCATTCCTTTTTGGATGCTGTAGTACGCAGATGCAAAGGATTTAATAGGTGTAAGCAGTTGAGAAAAAATAGCAAGATAAGCAATGAAGACGGCAGAATCTAATTTATCATTCAAGACTAATTGCCCACCATAATACATTACTATAACCATTACTGTTACTCCAAGAAATTCACTTAAAGGTGATGAAAGGTCTCGTTTGCGATACATCCTTATCATTAGCTTAGTAAGAGAATCATTAATGCCTTGAAATCGGGCAGTTGAAAAGCGTTCAGCAGTAAAAGCCTTTATAATTCTTAAACCTGATAAAGTCTCTTCAATAACAGAAAGAAGGCTTCCAATTATTGCTTGGGCTTTGATCGAATTCTTCTTTAAACTCTTGCCGATTCTTCCAATTAACAAACCTGTAAGAGGCAGTAAGATAACTACAAACAGAGTCAATGAAGGACTCATTGCAATCATTGTCCCAACAAAAAGGACTATGGTGAAAGGCTCCCGAAACATGACTTCAAGAGTTGTCATGATACTCCATTCCACTTCCTGAACATCAGATGTCATACGGGCTATCAAGTCTCCTTTTCTCTCTTCGGAAAAATAAGAAAGTGGCAATGCAAGAATTTTGTCATACATTCTTTTTCTTAAATCTCTAATGACCCCATTCCGAACAGGGGCGAGATAATACATTGCCAAATATCGGAAAAAATTCTTGAAAAAAGCCATTATTGCAACAACCACACATAACATCAAAAGTGCATTTATTTTACCATTCGTTTTTATGAATTCGTTGATGTAATAATAAAAATCATTCTTAAGAACTTCCCCGGAAATCCTTAAAGGCTCAAACTGATATTGAGTGTTTGTTTTGTCAAAAAGAAGATCCAAAACAGGTTTAATCATTGCTAATGAAAACAATGAAAACACCACCGACAAAATATTATTCACAACATTCAATAAAGCATATCCCTTATAGGTTCTTACATATTGCAATATAACTTTTACATTTTTCAATACAGGCGTTATAAGTTAACTTAATGATTATTCGTTAATGATAAATTATTTATTCTTAAAATAAACCGTAAAAGAGGTACCTTTATCAACCTCGCTATCTACTTCAATCTTACCACCATTTTCAACAACGATGCTATTGATGATAAATAAGCCTAATCCTTTGCCATCAGCATTTTCATGGAACCGCTGAAACAAGCCGAACATTTTATCTCTGTTTCTTCTCATATCAATTCCCAAACCATTATCCGCAACTTCAAGACAAATAAATTTACCTTTTGTATAACTCCTGATATGTATTTCTGGCTCCCTATCCGGTGAACGATACTTTAGAGCATTGGATAGTAAATTCAACACAATGCTATGAAGATGAATATTGGTAAATTTAACTGTAGGCGTTTTGGTGAAATCAGAATAAATCTTAGCATTTTCTTTAATTATTATACTCTCCAAACTATCTTTTACTGCATTGAGAACATGATTGAATTTTATTTCCTTAAAAGATTCTGCAATTGGTTTCGTCTCTTCTGTTACGTTGATTAAATCCTTCAGGAGCTGTTCTAATTTTCGGGCACTTTGTTCAATTTTATCAATGATATCAGGATTGTTTTTATCATTCACATCGTCCTTATTGTAAAAGCCGACAAGAGCAATTAAATTCCTCATTGGAGAGCGAAGGTCATGAGAAATAATATATCTGAATTGCTGAAGGAAATGGTTCTTGCTAAGCAATTCTTTTTCTAATTGAATCCGTTCAGAAATATCAGTTACCGTAGCAATTAAACCAATGGTTTCACCATCTTCATTCTGCAAAGTTGAGCCTTGGCATTGTACAAAAGTTACCTTCTTTTTTGAAGATAAAAGACGAAACTCCATGAATAAATCCTGCTGAACTTCAATTGCATCTGACCAAGACCGGGTTACATATTTTTTATCTTCAGGATGAATGGATTTTATCCAACCAGTACCCATAGCCTGCTCTTCTGAAATTCCTGCCATTTCACTCCATGTTTTATTTATATACTGACAATTCCCCATCATATCCGTTTCAATAATCCCAACTGGTGCGTTGTCTACAGAAACATTAAAAACCTGATCTTCTTTAGTATATTGATTTACTCGATTCGCCATTTTATTATTTTTAAACTTGATAAATTGTTTATAGTTATTTTTTTAAGGGCTGCAAATATATAAATTCTTAATCAAGAGCCGTGATGTTTGGTAGAAGAGAGAGAATCTTACTATTATTACGCTGATTTACAAGGTGAACCTTCCCGAGGTATTAAACAATTACCGAGAAATTTGGGTAACTTACCTTGATAAAACAAGTGTTTTTGTCAGGTTTGTTACCCAAATTGCGACCTTAGTTACGCAAACTTCGCCCTTAGTTACCCAAAGTTTGACCTCACTTACCCAAACTTCGACCTCAGTTACCCAAATGGCAAGCTATCTTACCCAAATTTTGTGGTATGTTTTGAGAATTTTGAAAGGTATTACTTAAATAGTAACGAGTGTTTCTTTATGAAGCTATTTCTTTTCCAATTGCTCAAGCCTTTGCTCAAGCAATTCGTTTTGCTTCTTCAAGGCTTCAATCATTTCTTGTTGTTCCTGCATGGCTTTCACCATGGAGGGAACAAATTCGGAATAGCGCAAGCCCCAAATCTTTCCATTCTTATCTATGCCGCTGAAATCATAACCTATTTGTTTTGCCGCAGAATCAACTTCTTGGGCAATGAAACCGCTGAATGAAATTTTCTCAATGTCATATTTGCCATTAAGGTCAGCAGGTGTTTTAATGCCCATTAATTCATTTTCCTTATTGACATTATAATGGAAACTTACCGGTCTTAAGGATTTAATAAAGGATAATCCGGGGATGTTATTTTGAACATTATCCTTAACCCTTGCATCCGAAAAACTTGTCCAGCCTACTTGCCCGCCAATACTTACCACACTGGTATTCCCAAGGCGAACTTTATTACTGGAATCTACAATAGCTCCATTCCCAATGGCTGTTGCATTGGTAAGGTTATTACTTCCGACATTGGCATAATATCCCAAGGCTGTATTATTGGTTCCTGAAGTATTTCCATACAAGGCGTAATCGCCTATTGCCGTATTCTGGTAGCCTGTGCTTGTTGAGGAGGGTTGATTGGCATAGAGAGCTTCATATCCCACAGCGACATTGTCAGTGGGGTAGGCAGTATTGCTATTATTGTAAGACTGGGTATATAAGGCTCCATTCCCAATAGCAATGTTATAGCTTGCTGCGGTATTACCGTTAAGTGCCTGATAGCCGAGAGCATTATTAAAATATCCAGTTGTGTTTCCATACAGAGAATTATCACCAATGGCAGTGTTTTGATATCCATTAGTAGAAGATGTAGGGGCATTGGAATATAAAGAATATACGCCGACAGCCACATTGTCGCTAAGGTAGGCGACACCTGTATTGCTGAATGCTTGAGAAAACAAAGCATTATAGCCTAAAGCAGTGTTTTGACTGGAAGTTTCATTATTATATAATGCCCCTGCGCCAGAAGCTGTATTATTATAACCTTTGGAATTGAAATATAAGGCAGTGCTGCCATTTGATGTATTATCATAACCGGTAGTGTTGGCAGCCAATGCTTCGAAACCATTTGCAGTGTTTGCATTTCCACTTGTGTTTAATGAAAGAGATTTATAACCTGTGCCTGTATTGAAATTACCAGTATTGTTAGTTACAAGGGATTGGTAACCCAAGGCGGTATTTTGATAACCGATGGTATTTGCAAATAAAGCATAGTCGCCAATAGCAACATTCTCAAATCCATTTGTGGAAGTAGTGGGCTGATTAGAATACAACGCCCTATAGCCAATTGCAATGTTATCTGTTGACCAGATAGCACTGCTGTTACTGAAGGATTGGGTATATAAAGCTCCATTCCCGATGGCGATATTATAAGCCGCTGTCGTATTATGATTCAAGGCTTGAAAACCATTTGCGAGGTTATTATATCCGATGGTATTGCTGAATAATGCAACGTCTCCGATAGCGATATTCAAATCCCCATTATTGACCGAAGTAGGCTGATTGGTATAGAGCGCATTGATACCGATGGCGATATTATTACTGTTCCAGGTTGCATTTCCGTTATTGTAGGATTGGGTAAAAAGGGATTGATACCCGATAGCGATATTCTGGCAGGCGGTGGTATTATTTTGCAATGCTGAATTTCCATAGACGGCGTTATAATTACCCGTCG
Source organism: Bacteroidota bacterium (assembly GCA_013288905.1). Taxonomy (GTDB): domain Bacteria; phylum Bacteroidota; class Bacteroidia; order AKYH767-A; family JABDAW01; genus JABDAW01. Next base: position 13,359 of record JABDAW010000056.1, read on the forward strand.
TATTTCCATACAAGGCATCCTGTCCTGAAGCCGTATTTGCCTGACCAGTAGTATTTGAAAACATCGCATTCATTCCAACAGAAGTGTTTTGCAGACCTGTAATGTTATTCTTCAAAGAATAGTTTCCAACTGCAGTATTCTGATATCCGTTAGTTGTAGCTGAAGGTTGATTGGTAAAGAGTGCCTGATAACCTATAGCCACGTTATCACTTTCCCAGGGAGATCCTCCATTGTTGTATGACTGAGTGTATAATGCCTGATTCCCAATAGCCAGATTATAACTCGCTGTGGTATTTCCTTGCATGGACTGGTAACCATTTGAAATATTGAAATACCCTGTTGTATTATTATAAAGCGAGTAATCGCCGACGGCAGTATTCTCATATCCATTCGAGGAAGACGTTGGTTGATTAGAAAACAGCGATTGAACTCCTATGGCAACGTTATCAGTATTCCAGGCAGAGTTTCCATTGGTATATGATTGACTTGACAAGGCTTCATAACCTACAGCAGTATTTGCACCTGCAGTGGTATTGATATTAAGAGCTAATGCACCATTGGCAGTATTACTCGACCCTACCGTATTTCCGGCTAAAGCTCCCATACCGGATGCCACATTATAGTTTCCGGTGGTATTATATTTCATGGCATCCTTCCCGAAAGCCGCATTGTCATTCCCTGATATGTTTGAGTATAAGGCATTCATTCCATTAGCGGTATTCTCAAAGCCTGTGGTATTGGAATAGAGCGATTGATAACCGTTGGCAGAATTATAATATCCTGTAGTATTGGAATATAAAGTATAATCTCCCAAGGCGGTATTCTGTATGCCGTTTGCGGTGGTGGTGGGCTGATTGGAATACAAGGATTGAAATCCTATCGCCACATTATCTCCAAGCCAGGTATTATTGCTGTTGCTGAAAGATTGATTGAATAAAGCACCATTCCCTATTGCGATATTCTGGCTTCCCGAAATATTACTGTAAAGCGTTTGATAACCATTCGCAATATTAGCATATCCTATCGTATTTTCATACATAGTATAATCTCCGACACTGATATTCTGAATTCCATTGGAAGAAGAGGTAGGATTATTTGAGGTCATGGAATAATATCCGATAGCGATATTATCAGTGGAATAGTTTGAACTGCTATTGCTGTAAGACTGCGATTCCAGTGCCTCGGTGCCGATGGCAGTATTCTGACTGCCTGTAGAATTATTACTCAAAGCGCCACTTCCGATGGCAATATTACTATACCCTGTCGAATTCAAATATAAGGCTTCCCAACCCAAAGCGGTATTCCCATAGCCTGTCGAATTATTATATAAAGCTTCATATCCGAGGGCGGAATTCCTGCTTCCTGATGTGTTTGAAGAAAGTGTTTTATACCCAAAAGCAGAATTATAAATCGCCGAAGAATTGGAATTAAAGACTTCATAACCCATGCCGGTATTACCGATAGCACTGTTGTAATCAATGTATCCGGCAATATTATTATTAACCTTGAATTCTAATGGTACGGCATCCGTAGTGCCGATAAAATTGGTGGCGACAGTGGTGCCTGCATTGCCCAATAAAGACCAATTGGTGGGTGCCGTGATAGGTACCCAGTTTGCCCCATTCCAATAATAAAATCCGGGCACCACATTGTATGGCGACGAGCCTGCGGTGGCGGTATTATAAACCAATAAACTTGTCGTTATTCCTCCGCCAATAGGGGAATTGGAATTGGTGGCAGAAAGAGCCACTCTTGGAATCAGCAAACCCTTGTTAGAGGCATCAATATCAAGCATTGCCGAAGCATTTGGAGGATTGCCGGTAGTGTTGATTCCTACATTCTGCGCCCTTATCAGGGTGACGGACAGAAGTAAGAAAAGGTTAAATAAAAGTATTCGCAGGGTCTTTTTCAAGCAATGGATTTTTGTTTCAATTGTGATTCAGGAGATTTCAAATCGGCAGTCATACGTTCCAGATGGCAAAAAGGTTTTTCTATAGAATTAAAAAGTACCTCTGCCCGGGTTATTATTGTTGAATATATTAATAGAATATTTCCTTTTGGAAGTCTGTTTTTGGAAGCCATTATTTAGTTTATAAGTTGCAAAAATACAAAAATATCTAAAAATGGTAAATTTAAGATGAATTTGTCGCACCAAGCCATGAATAAAATTTTGCACCCTTAGGTTTTGGGTGAATTCATAGATAAATAATAAGCCATTATCAGCCACCGAACGGAAGAGGAATTGCTTTTTGGCGATTGCCTCCTGAAAATTACCATGGTCGTAGCTCCTAAAACCTAAGGTTTAGGAGCTACGACCATAGGAATAGGAGCTGCGACCATGGGAATTGGAGCTGTGACCATGGTCACAGGAGCTAAAACCATGGGAACAGGAG
>JABDAW010000057.1 GCA_013288905.1 Bacteroidota bacterium
TTGGAAGGATGCTTAAAAATGTTTTTAGAAATGGAATAAAAATGTTAAAATTGGTGTGTGTTTTCTTGGGAAACGGGTAGATAGAAAAGGCAGAAAAAGTGTTAACATTTAACATAATATTTTAGACATGCCTTGATAATGAGGAAGATCCACCACAAAGGTGCATAGTATTGGGGAACAGGAGCATAGTTTTGAGGATTAAATGGATGGTTTTAACGAACAGATGGAGGGTATTGGCGATTGGGAGCAAAAAGTGGGTTTTTGGGTAGGGTGAAGGGTGTGGCGGGACTGACATTTTGGCGGATGGGTGGGGTAAATGGTGCATTAATGGCAGGAATGTGGGTTTTGGGTGGAGGATTTTGGGGAACAGGGGGTGAAAAATCTCATTAAGATGGAGGTTTTTATTGATGAGATGGAGGATATTATTGATGAGATGGAATGTGTTAAAATTGTGGTGCAGGTTCTTGGGAATCGGGTGGAGGGTTTTGGGAATATCGGGAGGGATTTTAGGGATTTGGAAAAGGGTTATTTTATTTGGATGGAGGTTCGGGAAAAGAGTGTGAATGGAAAAATAGGAACGCTGATGACGCTGATGGTTATGATTGAATAAGATTTTTTTTGGGGGAATGGGAACGCTGATAAAAATGATTGCTTATGACAAGATATGATTTTTTAGGGGGGAATGGGAACGCTGATGACGCTGATGGTTATGATTAAATAAGATTTTTCTTACCACAGATTTCACAGATTGGCACAGATTATTTTATTGAAGGATTGCAAATCCTTGGCTCTGGGGGACTGGATTGCAAATCCAGCCCAGCGCATACGACATTCCGAACACCTCGACCAGCGGGTACAGGTTCACTGATTTTTAAGCAATAGGGGGGAAATTTCACAGGAAGAATAGGAACGCAGATGACGCTGAAAACAAATAATAAAATATGATTTTTCTTACCACAGATTTCTCGGATTTACACAGATTACAATCATGTTTTTTGCCCTGTAGGGGTAGGGTTTTGGTAGTTAAGAATGAGCCGGAATCAGCTCAATGCTTTAATGAAGATTCTAACCGATTTGATTTTACAGTTTTTGTAGTAGATTTCTTTACTGCTTGTTTGCGACCTGTTGCTTTGTAATAAGCAATTATTTCACTGATTCTTTTTCTTTCTGATTCCGTGATTGGTGTTGGATCTACAAAGAAATCAACGCCTTCCGGTTCTTTAATGTGTGCCATGATAAATTTTATTTATTTGGATAATATTTATTGATTAATTTTAATGCTTCGTGTGGGAAGATGACCATTTTATGACTGCCTACATGTGTAGCTCCAAGGCTTTTTTCATAATGTGCGATGAGCTTGGTTTTTGATGTGAAAGAAACAAATCCTTGGTAACCTTTATCCCATGATGTTTTACAGGTGAAGGCAAAGAGGTTTCCGGGAACTCCTTCGTAGAGTTTGTTTTTTCCTAAATTGAATGGAGCACTTTCGATAAGATGAAGGTAGTAATGATCTTTAAAGTCACTTATGCTTGCAAGTCCTTGAATAATTTTAGGGTTGTCAAGAATGGTCAGTTTGAATAGACTTCTGTCGATTAGTTTAAACTCGGATGCCCACGAAAATATCCAGCCTGTTTTCTTTGTTACGTTTTTTAAATCTTCTTTTTTTAATGGTAATACCTGTGTGGCAAAACTATCTCCCGATATGGTGTTGACGATACTATTTGTCAACTTATCAACTTCAATTCCGAGATGATATTTTGTTTCTTTTTTCATGGTGCAAAGATACGAATTTTATTGGAGGTATAGGAACGCTGATAAGAATGATTTCTTATGATAAGGTATGATTTTTCTTAGCCACAGATTCACTGATTAAAAAGAAAAAGAAAAAATTTCACAGAGGGATGGAGAGAGACTGAAAAAACATTACTGTATGGATGTTTAATATGATTGGAGATTCACCCAATTTAATTTTAATTTTGCGCCCTCTATTAAAACAAAGCAATGACACTCGAAAAAAATAATCTATGAAGCAGAAAAAGAAAATTCACGAGGATGAAAAGATTCCTTATTTTGAAGAGCTAATAAGTTTTTATAAGCATATTAACGCTTCTCCTCCTCTTAGCGAAGACTTTGATATTCGTGAAATAAATCCCGAAGTACTTAAGGCTTTTGATTATGTGGCTAAGCCATTCCGTCATAACTTATATTGCATTGCATTTTACTTAGAGGGTGATGTAACATTAAATACAGGCTTCTGGAAAACTAAGCTGGATAAGCCTGCTATATATTTCAAAACACCTTGCCAAATATTATCATGGGCTAAGCCTGCAAAGTGGCTGAAGGAATATTTTATTGTGTTTACTGAAAGCTTTATTCTAAAACATAAACCACTTGCTGATATTATTTTTGCCTTACCTTTTTTTAAACTGGAAAAAGCAATCCCACTTGAAATTAATGAACCTGAAGATGTTGAGATGCTCAAAAATTTATATAAAAAAATATTTAATGAATATCATTCTTTAAATAATGATAAATATGATCTGATCCATTCTTATACTTATGAGTTATTAATCCATCTGCGCAGGTTGTTTATTAAATATTCTGAAACCGACTTTGACCTTGCTCAAAAGATAAAAACAAACGATAATACCTTGGTGGATAAATTTCTTTCATTAATTAAAAAGCACATTTCTTCTAATGAAATGGGGGATGAAATTCATTCAGTAAAATTTTATGCAGGTTTATTGACCACCCATCCTAATCATCTCAATGCAGTGGTGAAAAGAATAACAAAAAAAAATGCTCTTTCATTAATACATAATCAAATAATTATTGAAGCCAAATCAATGCTTACTCAAACGAATATACCCATAAAAGTAATTGCTTCCAACCTCGGTTTTAAAGAGCCTTCACATTTCAATAATTTTTTTAAGAAGAGAATCGATTTAACTCCATCCGCATACAGAAAAAGAGGACTTCTTTAGTTTTTGCATAATTCTCTTTGATATTTGCACTTTATCTTATTCTGCTTTTTCTGTATTTTGCGGCTTGAAAAACCAAGTAAATTCTATGCAGCAAAATCGCTTGATAATAGCGGTCAATAAATATAAACCAAAATAAGGAAATTATGTACAAGAAAATTTTATCAGCAACAAAAATGTTAATTTTAACCACTGGAATTCTAATATGTATTTCAGCAACAAACAAAAATGTAAATTCAAATATTCAAAAAACTATGACAGTAGATCAAATCAAACAATCGCTTACAGGCAGTTGGGTGAGCATAGCTCCCGAACTTCGTCCAAGTATCATCAAAAATACTGATGGTAGCATGAAACCCTTTTATCTTACCAGAGCTTTTAAGTATTCGGCTGGTGATAAATTTGAACTCGAGGTAATTAACTCGGCAGATTCTTATGGAAAAGTTCCTTTAGTAAAAATTGTAATTAAAGGTCATATTGTTTGGCAAGGTGATCATCCTATTGCGTCAGGTGCACAAAAAGTAGATTTTATTGCCGATGATGCCTATGAAGTTACACCTCTGATTCAAGGATTTTGTGATGCTATAAATAAGGCTCCAAGTATTGGCATAAATAAATGGGAAGTGAACGTAATGCAGAATTTAAAGGGGAAATCATTTCCTGCATTTGGATTGGTTGAAGGACAAACTTACACCGAATATGACTTGATTTATATTCTTAACGACATGTTGTTTTGGGGTGCAAAAAACGTAGATGGAAGAGGTTTTGATAAGATTGAAAACAGACCTACTAATTTGCAAATTCCATTGGTTAGAAAAAAATAACTAGTTTTGTTTCTTTGCATTTTGCCTTAGTAATTTTTTGCTAATTTTGGCATCTTAATAAAATGCTGTTTCTTTTGAAGCATCGCTAATTCTAAAAACGAAAAATATGTACACTAAAGATTTTGAAATTCGTTGGTCGGATTTAGATGCCAATCGTCATGTTGCAAATTCATCCTTTGTAGATTTTATGACTGAAACGAGATTGAGCTACTTGCGGGAAAATGGTTTTACACAAAAAAAGTTTGAAGAATTTAATATAGGTCCTGTAATCTTTTCGGAGGAAATTTATTACATTAAAGAAATAAGGTCAAATGAAACAATAAAGATAAGTTTGGAACTATTAGCTAACACGAGCGACTTTAAGTACTCGAAATTTGCACATTGTATTTTTAACAGTGATAGAAAACTATGCTTATATAGTGAAACATTTTTTGGCTGGTTTAATCTGACTGAAAGAAAGTTGGTGGTGCCACCATTAGAAATCAGAACTATTTTTTTAACAATATCTAAAGCAGATAATTACCAAATATTAGATGATAACATAAGTTTAAAAAATCCTAAAATACCATTTGGAAAATCAATATGAATGTTTAACCAAAAAACACTTTTTGATTTTCTTAATTAACAGCATACACATTTAAAAACAAAACAATATGAAAATACTAACAAGCAAAACAACACCAACTTTTAAATTAGGAGGCGAACTTGAAGTTAATCGTTTAGGTTATGGGTGCATGCGATTGACTGGTCCCGGTGTCTGGGGCGATGCTCTTGATCGTGATTTGGCAATGGGTGTATTAGTTTCTGCCGTTGTAAATGGTGTGAACTTTATTGATACAGCAGATTCTTACGGACCACATACTAATGAAGTACTGGTGCATGATGCCTTAAAGGACTATTATGACAACATCGTAATTGCCACAAAAGGCGGCTTTGAAAGAAGCGGTCCCTCAAGGTGGGAAATCAATGGTGATCCTGAATATATTGCCAACTGTATTGAAGGCAGTTTGCAGCGTTTAGGCAAAAAGCAAATACAACTATGGCAGTTGCATAGAGTTGATCCTAATATTCCAGTTGAAGAAACGCTTGCACCTGTTGCGGAAGCGGTTAAAGCTGGCAAAATTAAATTTGTGGGACTTTCAGAAGTGGATATAGATATTATTGAACGTGCACAAAAAATAGTGCCTATTGTGTCTGTACAAAACCATTATAATTTAAATGAGCGAACCTGGGAGCATGTTATAGATTATACCTCACAAAATGCAATGGCTTTTATACCTTGGTTTCCACTTGCTGCCGGACCTGATAAAATGAAAGAAAAACTTGAAAAAATAGCCATTGCTCATTCTGCTACAATTGCCCAGATAGCACTTGCATGGTTATTAAAACGGTCTCCTAACATCATTTTGATTTCAGGAACCAGTTCACCATCTCATTTACTGGAAAACATTGATGCTGCACAGCTACAATTGACAGATGAAGAATTTGAGAATTTATCTAAATAATTTTATGGTGATTTTTTAGAAGTCTTATAAAGCATTGAGAGATTGAAATGAGGTACATTAAAGAGAAAAATCATCCAATAGTAACCTTACTGGCATTCGCATCAATTCCAATAACCGGTTTGGCAACAGATGTTTATCTTCCTTCACTACCTACTATGGCAAAGGAACTTCATGTGAATAGCTCTGCCATGCAGGCAACACTTCTCATTTTTATCATTAGTTGCGGACTGACCCAACTTTTTATCGGTACTTTTTTAGATAGTTTCGGAAGGTACAGAATAGGTTCAGCATTCCTTCTTATTTTTACTTTTTCAAGTATTCTGATAGCTCTATCACACAATATCTTTTTTATTTATGTTTTAAGGGCAGTTCAGGGTATTTCTGCCGCTGTTATCGTTGTCGCCAAAAGAGCATATTTTATTGATACTTATACAGGGGATAAGTTGAAGAGTCACATCAGCATGTTCAGCATTATATGGGCTACCGCCCCAATAGTAGCACCCTTTTTAGGCGGGTATTTGCAGAATATGTTTGGCTGGCAGGCTAACTTTTATTTTTTAGCCTTATTTTCAGGGCTTATTTTGCTTGGTGATATTCTTTTTAGTGGTGAATCGTTGCGGGTTTTCTTGCCATTCAAAATGAAATCAATTACTAATTTATATATTTCAATGCTCAAAACTAAAGACTATATATTAGGTCTTCTGTTAATTTCGATAAGTTATGGCATGTTGTTAGTCTTTGGCTTTAGCAGTCCTTTCATTATTGAACACGTTTTTCATCAGTCGCCTGTTGTAACCGGATACAGTGCTTTATTTTCAGGGACTGCACTAATGACAGGCGGTATAATATCAAGAACACTAATTTCAAAATACCATGATAAAAAATTTGTGATTGCCATTGGATTGCAGATACTCATAGTAGCCGGAATGATTATCACAACCTGTTTTCTGACTTCTGGTCTTTATTCGATGATGCTATTTGTTATATTGATGCATATAACATCAGGCTTTTTATTTAACAACCTGTTTGCATGGTGCCTTAGTCGTTTTGCAAAACATGGAGGAGTGGTTAGCGGATTAACTGGGGGCAGCCTCTTTATTATCGCATCAATTTTATCTTATAGCGTGGTATTCATCTTATCAGTAAAAAGTCAGTTGTCATTAGGCTTTGCATACCTGGTATTTGTAATTTTAAACATCATTGTATTCTACATATTTCAAAAGTTTAAACCAATGGCAATTGAACAATAATTATTATAATTGTATAATTAAAGAGAAAAGTAATCAATAATAAAATCAAAAATGAACAGTATCATAAATGTTACCCACCAATGCATTCAATTAAAAAGCAACTACGATGTTTTTACCAAGAACATTGAAACCCTTTTGAAACACCTTGATTCAAATTACGCTGAACATATTCTTGATAATCCCGGTGCCGTTGAAAATTATTTAAAAAGCCTTTCCGGAGATACTGGACTGATTTTATTTGGAGAGCAGAATCATGGGGGATTACTTAATATATATGGCAAACCAAGAAAGGCAAAACAATATGCTATTGGAAATCCGCTGATCGCTATTCAAATGACACAACACGATATCAGAGCGGGACTTTATGCCCCTCTTAGAATAATAGTATATGAAGGAGATGATAACCTTTCTTATGTTGAATATGATTTGCCTTCATCATTGTTCGGACAATTTGGAAAGGATGAAATATTGGCGGTAGCAAAGGGTTTAGACGAAAAACTTCATAACGCAATCACCGTTGCAGACAACGCACTATGATAAGCCAGGAACAGGTTAGAAAAATTGCAATCGTAGGGTATAACCGCATACCATTTGCACGTATTAACACAGCATATATAAATGCAAGTAATCAGGACATGTTGGTTGCAACTTTAAATGGACTTATAGACAAATACCGATTGCAGGGTGCGTTATTAGGGGAAGTAGCCGGAGGAGCTGTTGTAAAATCCGGCAAAGAATCAAATTTGATTAGGGAGAGTGTGATGAATACAGTTCTGGATCCAAGAACCCCCGCTTGCGACATTCAGCAAGCCTGCGCCACCGGAACAGAAGCCGCTATTTATATCGCTAACAAAATTGCTCTGGGGCAAATTGAAGTTGGCATCGCGGCAGGAGTAGATTCAGCAAGTAATGTGCCTCTGGAGTTGGGTGAACGCTTGAGAAAAATAATAATTGCTGCTGAAAGAAGCAAGTCCTTTACAGGTAAGTTGAAGGAATACCTGAAGCTGAGATTACACGATTTTAAACCAATCTATGCCCGCATTGATGAGCCTCAAACTGGTTTATCAATGGGCGGACATACAGAGATAACAGCCAGGTATTATGGCATTTCTCGCGAAGAACAGGACGCGTATGTATTGGAAAGTCACCGTAAAATGGTGAAGGCATACGATAACCACTTTTTTGATGATATGGTTACTCCTTATTTAGGATTAGACAAGGACAATAATGTAAGACGAGATACCAGTCTTGAGAAACTTGCCAAATTGAAACCAGCATTTGACAAAGAGAATGGTACTCTTACGGCTGGGAACTCTTCGCCATTAACTGATGGTGGGGCGTGTGTTCTTCTTGCAAGCGAGGAATGGGCAAAAGAGAAAAATATGCCTGTGCTTGCATACCTAAAACACGCTGAAGTAGCAGCTATTGAATATGTGGATAATAAACAAAACCTTTTGCTTGCTCCCATTTACGCTGCAACCAGAATGCTCAAAAGGGCCGGTTTATCGCTACAGGATTTTGACTATTATGAAATACATGAGGCTTTCGCTGCGCAGGTGCTTGCAACGTTGAAAGTTTGGGGCAGCCTCGAACTTTCAAAAGATTTGGGACTTGAAAATAATCTCGGCGAAATTGACACCAGTAAACTGAATGTGACTGGGAGCAGTATTCCTGCCGGACATCCTTTTGCTGCAAGCGGAGCAAGAATTATTGCAACTATGGCAAAACTCCTTTTCCAAAAAGGCTCAGGCAGAGGCTTCATTTCTGTTTGTGCAGCTCGTGGACAAGGAGTAACAATGATTCTTGAAAAGTAATGAATAAAATTAATAATAATAAAAGACTATTGAAAGCTATCCAGATGACCTTGCATGACATCAGTACCGCTTATAATTGCTAAATTTAAATAATCTAAATAATTATGAATACAAAAAAGAAGGTTTTATCGCTATTAGGCACACTAATTATCGTAATGACTTTTTCAAAATCAAAAGGTCAGGACTTAAATTCTGAAACGAATGTATCATCATCTATTTCGGCATCCATTAAATATATCCAGGTTGACAGTTTAAAAATTGCCTATAAAATTATAGGGAAAGGGAAACCTATCGTTTTTCTTCAACGTTTCAGGGGCACTTTGAATGATTGGGACCCTGCCTTTATAGATGCCGTGGCGAAGAGCTACCAGGTTATTTTATTTGATGCACCTGGTGTTGGATTATCAAGTGGAAATGTGCCATTAAGTATAACAAAATGGGCTGATCAAGCTATTCAATTTACCCATGCTCTGGGAATTTCTCATGCTGTATTTTTAGGGTGGTCAATGGGAGGAGCAGTTGCCCAAGTCATTGCAATCAATCATCCAGAGTATGTTGATAAACTGGTTTTATTAGCTACAGGACCATCTGGCAATCCTGATTTTGTTCCCGGAAACCCTGAATTTGGTACAAGGGCAAGAAAACCCGTTTACGAATTTGACGATTATCAATTCTTGTTTTTTTATAAATCAGAGACGGCAAAAGCTGCCTGTAACTCATATTTAAAAAGAGTGGAAATGATTAAAAACAAAGACATAGACACTAAACCAGAGAGCTATGGTAATATGTCAATTGCAATGGGGGATTTTAAAGCCAATAAAGAAAAAAATTATTTCGATGCACTGAAGAACATTAACCAACCTGTTTTGATTGCTAATGGAAAATTCGATCCCTCTTATCCGTTGATGAGTTCTTTAGTATTGGAAAGAGAGATTCCAAATTCAAAATTAATCATCTTTCCTGATGCAGGACACGGTTTTCTATTTCAATATTTCAAGGAATTTGTACCTGAATTGTTAGCTTTCCTTGCAACAGATAATTTATAATAAAACCAGATGTACCCACTATTCCGAACAGTAGCTAAAGGCTTTGTTAAAAAACTTCTAAATGTTTTAACGATTGCCGATCAATAGGTTATTTGGAGTTATAAATATTTTTATTACTAATTTTGCGGCATTAAAATTATAAATATTAAAATGAAACCAAACATCGGAGTAACAGAAAAAAATTTACAAGCAATCGCGCTTGAATTAAACAAAGTGTTGGCTGACGAATTTATTCTATATGCCAAAACACGCAATTACCACTGGAATGTGGAAGGCAGTAATTTTATTGAGCTTCATAAATTCTATGAAAGCCAATTTGAGCAATTGGATGAAATTGTTGATGATGTAGCAGAACGTATTCGTACAATAGGGCATTATGCTGAAGCACGTTTAAAGGATTATGTACAACTTACTCATCTTGAGGAGCAGGAATATACTAATAAGCAAAGCGAACAAATGAAAAACCTATTGGAAGATCACGAAAGCATCATTCAAAATCTTCGTAAACTTGTTACGCTCTTTGCTGATAAATACAAAGACTTCGGCTCAAGTGACTTTTTAACGGGCTTAATGGAACGGCACGAAAAAATGGCATGGTTCATTCGTTCATATATCAAATAAATAACATAAAAATGGAAGACAATCAGGTATTAAAACACATCGAAAAACTTGTTGCCGAAGAAGAACATTTATATTCTAAAGGCGACTTAACTGACAATGAAGTAAAAAGACTTCATGAATTGAAAGTGGAATTAGATCAGTATTGGGATTTTCTTCGGCAACGAAGGGGTTTCCGGGAAGCAGGTAAAAATCCGGACAATGCGCAGGTGCGTTCAGGAGATACTGTTGAGAACTACGAGCAATAAACTCATTTTAGAGCCAAGGGCTAATTTAATACAGAATAATTTTAGTTTAATAATAACGAAGTTATGTTAAAAATAGGAACCAAGGCACCTGATTTTTCTTTATCCGCTACCCCTGACCAGAAAATCAGCCTTAAAGAATTCAAAGGCAAAAAGATCATTCTTGCATTTTACCCGGCAGACTGGAGTCCTGTGTGTGGTGATCAGATGGCACTTTACAATGAAATGCTAAATTACTTTCATAAGCACAATGCAGAGTTGATAGGTATTTCTGTGGACGGTGCATGGTGTCATTTGTCATTTAGTGCCGATAGAAAATTACATTTCCCATTGTTGGCAGATTTTGAACCAAAGGGAGCCGTTGCAAAGATGTATGAGGTATATGATGACAGTATTGGTGAATGTAAAAGGGCACTATATGTTATTGACGAGGAAGGAATTATCAGATGGAATCATTTATCTCCTGTAGGTATAAACCCAGGGGCAGATGGAATATTAGATGCACTGGAAGAGATGGATCGACCTAAATAAATTGTTTAATCTAAAAAAATAATTCCATGTCTCTTCGCCCACAAATTTCTGACACGGACCATATAGAAGGAAATGTACATGCTTTGATTGAATTGGTAGAATATGGGGACTATCAATGTCCTCATTGCGGAAGAGCTTATCCCATTGTCAAACGAATTCAAGAAGAACTCGGAACCAATTTAAAATTCGTTTTTCGCAATTTTCCTTTAAGAAATGTCCATCCGCAAGCCATGAAGGCAGCAATTGCAACAGAGGCTGCCGGGTTGCAAGGAAAATTTTGGCAAATGCATGATATTGTCTTTGAAAATCAGAATGCTCTTAGCCGGAGTTCATTGCTAAAATATGCAAAGGTGTTAGAACTTGATATTGACAAATTTACTATTGACATCACAAGAAGTGAATTGCGTAATAAAGTAGCAGAGGACTTTGAAAGTGGTATTCGCAGTGGTGTAAATGGAACGCCTACTTTTTTTATCAATGGCGAAAAATATAACGATAGTTGGGAAGGAGATGATATGCTGAATTTTATCCTAGCAAATTATAACCATTAATCTTTGAAGCCAAGTCACAACTCAGCCAAACTATCTAACCTTAAAAGTAATTTCTTTCAAACTCGGTTTTAAAGAGTTTTTTCATTTCAGTAATTTTTTTAAGAAACGAATAAATATTTACCGGCAGTCTATAGAAAAGGAGGACTTCTTTAGTTTTTGCATAATTCTCTTTGATTTTTGCACTTTATTGATTCGGCATTTTCCGTGATTTGCCGTTTGAAAAATAAATGTCATACATGGACTTCTTTAAATTATAAAAAAAGCAAATTATGAAAACTGAAATTATCACTATTGACGGTTTGCGTATAAGATACGCAGCCTCCTCGAAACAGCACAAAGAAAACCTTTTGTTTTTGAGCCCGTTACCTGAAAGCGTTTTCGCATTTAACCCTATGTGGGAGGGTTTATCAAGCCAGTTTAATTTACTGGCAATTGACTTACCGGGTTTTGGTAAGTCGGAAGCCAGAAAAGATTTATTTTCCGTCAAAACAATGGCGGATTTTGTGGTGAAAATAATTGACCATTTTAAATTTGAGATGCCTCATATTGTTGGCAATGACATTGGCACTCCAATTGCATTATTTGTTGCTGCCCTTTATCCACAAAAACTCAAAAGCATAATTGCCGGAGGAGGAGCATGTGTTTATCCTTTAAATATAGATGGTGCTTTAAAACAAATTATTGAAGCACCCAACCTGGATGACTTCAGAAAAATTCCTGTAAAAGACATTATCGACGGGTCCTTAAGCGGAATGAAGCATTATGTACTTCCTGATGAAATAAGGGAAGACTACATCTCATCTTATGAAGGAGGGAAATTGTTTGAAAGTATGGAAATTTTAAGAGCTTATAAAACCGATATTCCTGTACTGGATAAATATATAAATAAAATCAGCATTCCTGTTCTTATTATTTGGGGAGAAAAAGACCCTATTGCGCCTGTAATTAATGCCGAGATTTTACATGAGAGGCTTCCCAAAAACAAACTGATTATTTTGGAAGACATTGGACATTATACGTGGGAAGATGGATGGGAACGTTTTCAGGCAGCCACAAGCAGTTGGCTGAACGTTGATTATAAGGAATACATGATACCTGAAATTTCAAACTAATAAAATGGAAATAAGTATTAATGTAAAGCATGTTACCCTTCAATCCAAAAGAGGTTGAAAATTATTAATAATCTAACTTCAATGCAGAAATAAAAAAACTTAAAAACAGAATAAAATAAACGAGTATGAATACACCAATTTTAAATTATGCAGATGCCCCAACTCAATATATAGAAGTTGAGGGCGTTCGTTATGCGTATCGTTCATTAGGTAACGAAAAGGGGATTCCTGTTGTTTGTTTGCAGCATTTCACAGGAACATTAGATAACTGGGATCCTATCGTCATTAATGGTCTTGCTAAAGAAAGGCAGGTCGTAACGATTGATAATACTGGTATAGGTAATTCTGGTGGAACAACACCTGATAATGTAAAGGACATGACGCGGGATGCTATTAAGATCATTACTGCATTAGGGATTAGCCATTGTGACTTGCTGGGATTTTCATTGGGCGGTTTGATTGCACAGACAATGGCTATTACAAATCCAGATTTATTGCATAAGATAATCTTAATAGGAACTGCTCCGCAGGGTACTCAGGCGTTGCATTCTTTTCCACAGTTGGTTGAAAAAGCATTTCGTTTGGACCGAATGGAAACTTTCTTATTCATTTTTGCAACCAAATCGGAAAAGAGCAGATCAAAACTGACCGCAGCTCTAAAGCGATTGATGGAGAGAAAGGAAGACCGCGACAAGGAAACCAGTCTGCCTGCCATACAGGCGCAGACTAAAGCACTCACCCGTTGGGGGACCGACCCTGTAACGATAAACCTAGTTGACATTCACCAACCTGTTTTGATTATACAAGGTAGTAATGATGAAATGATGGATAGCACTTCATCGCAAAAACTATTCGCGCAAATTCCCAATGCTGTTCTTACTTATTATCCTGATTCTGCTCATGGTTCTTATTTTCAATACCCTGAGATGTTTGTAGAACAAGCCAAATTCTTTCTGGATCATTTTGAATGAAAAAAAATATTAATAAATCAAAAAACACACAAGAGACAATCAGAATACCAACTCATCGTTTCGTCATTTGAAATTGTAAAATGAAACAGATAATATCATGTATTTTTTCAGTCATTATTTTAATTGGTTGTTCTTCAAAACACAAAAGTAAAACAGTTGTTGACTTGACAGATAAAGAAAAGGTCGTTGCTTTGTTAAATAGCTTTGCAACAAAAGATACACAGGCACTTCAGTGCCTTAATCCTGAAATATATGTTCAGCACAATCTTAAAATTGCTGACGGAGCGAGCGGTATAAAAACATTGATAACTAATCTTCCCGATGGTGCAAAGGTCAATGTTTCAAGGGTATTCCAGGATGGGAAATATGTATTCGTACATTCGGAATATTATACATCGAGCCACCGGATTGGTTTTGATATTTTCAGGTTTGATAATGGATTAATAGTAGAGCATTGGGATAATCTGTAGGCAGTGCAGCCGCTTAATCCTGGCGGGCATTCCATGATTGATGGGTCAATAGCAATTAACGACAGAGATAAGACAGAGGCAAACAAGGATTTTGCAAAGCAGGTTGTAAATGAAATTTTAATCAATCACCATTTTGAGAAACTCGCTTCCTATTTCGTTGAGAATTACCGCGAACATAATCCCTTGCTCCCCGATAATCTAAGTGCATTGACAGAAGCATTACAGGAACAACAAGGTGGAAGGGCAATCATGCAATATTCTTCTATACACCTTGTATTAGGGGAAGGCAATTTTGTTCTAGTGGCAAGTGAAGGACAATTCAAAGGGCATCCGGCGGGTTTTTATGATATGTTCAGAATAGAAAAGGAAAAGGTTGTGGAACATTGGATTACGATTGAAGAAATTCCCCCTGTTGAAAATCGCAAAAATAAAAACGAGAAATTTTAATGATTAAGATACAAGAAAGGTTTGAAAAACATCTTATGAATGTGTGGAAGGAATACTTGCAGCGAATAAATGTAATTGCATCCAAATAAAAAATTATGGCTAAAAAGAAAGAACCGCTTGCGAAGAAAGTAAAGCACGTAAGTAAGGCAGTTGTGAAGCGGAAGGCACCTGTGCAGTATGTTTTTGAGGATGGGAAGTTGTTGTTGTCGAATGGGAGTACAAAATATTTGATTTGGTTTAGGGATATTATGTTTATTGATATTGATGATGGGCAGTTTAACTGTATTCGGATTAATTGTAAGGATGGTAAGGTGATAGTGATTGAGGGGACTTTGGAAAAGATTTTAGAGCATTTGCCTTTCCCTGATTTTATAATGGTTCACAGGTCTTTTGTTGCGAATATGCTTTATGCCAAGACTTTTGTAAGGGATAAGGATTCGGGTGTTTTGTATTTGTCGGAAAAGATAAAAGTGAAAGTGTCTAAGGGGCATTATAATGATGTGGATGTTTCGATGGCGCATGGGGCGAATGTTTTGGATTTTAAGGTGGTGGAGGTTAAGGAGCCTGAGGAATAGGGGTTTCAGAGCCTCACCCCTGACCCCTCTCCAAAAGAGAGAGGAACGTTTTCGCCATTCATCATTAGATTTAGGATGTTATTTTTCATTTTACTATTGAAAAGATGAAATTGATTTTTGCCATTCATCAGAAAAGATTTTTTTGATAGTGGTGGTTCGGAAAAATAAGGATAATTTTGCGGCGTTGAAATTGAAAAAAGGGGTTCATCACTAAGGCACGAAGGACATTAAGAAGAAGGAAGAAATTCAAAACAAGAAAAAGAAATAAATCTGAAATTAGAAATTCAAAACAAATTCAAAACAAGAAATAAGAAAGATAAAAGATATGGATGCTGGAAAATTGATGATAATAAAAAGGGCAAATAAAGGAGAGGCTGTGCTGGTGACTTATAGTGGGGTCTTTAGCGCAAATGTGAATATGATTGCTAAAAGGACGGAAATTAATAATCGTGTTATATTGATTATGGGTTATGATGAGATTGTTAAGACTGTGCTTAACGGGTTGACTTCTACTCAAACGCTTAATTGTCTGTTGATGGGAGGACAGGGAATAATAATTGTGAGCCAGATGATTGAATATTATACGGCTCCTGCTACTGCCAATCCTGATAAACTGGGTCAAATAAAATTTACGCTTACTGAATTGATTAAAGGGGCTAAGGGTGATGTTTATGACAGGAATAGTGCTGTGAGTAATA
>JABDAW010000058.1 GCA_013288905.1 Bacteroidota bacterium
TCTTATCTAATAACTCCCTTACATCTATCTGCGCCTGCCTTAGACAAGTGAAATTTGTATCTGCAATCATCTTACAAGTCATACCCTGGCAAATTAATTTACCTAATTCCACATCCTCCTTTGTCAGAACGATTTCCCCGACCCTGCATGACAAATTTTTATCGCCTCTCAAAATACTTTCGTGCATGGACTTGGTGAAATATTGATTATAAAAATAACCTTCTTTATGCATAGCAATGATACATTTTTTAAATTCAGGAAGCCCTGTTTCTTTGTCAAGAAAAGCAGTGGCTCCGGCATCCAGCATCTTGAAAATAGTTTGAATATCGGCGTCGTGAGACCATGCAATAATCCGTATATCAGGATTAATAATCCTTATCTCTTTCGAAGCATCAATGCCATCCATCACATCCATCCTCACGTCAATGACAGCCACCATTGGCGGGGTTTCCTTGATTTCTTCCAGTAATTTTTTTCCATTAGGAACACAGATAATTACACTGAATCCCTGGGAGTCTTCCAGGTTAGCCTTTAAGAGCTCTCGCGAGATTTTGCAATCATCTGCAATAGCAACTTTAATTTTGAAGTTTGTAGCCATAAATAGTGTTTGTATGAAAGTGTTAATTTATAATAGGGCGACAAAATTATAAAATTAGTTAACACTTTCAAAATCCAAAACTACTTATTTTGTATTCTTCGGAATAAGAGATTCCTTTTCCAGCACACTTTCTTTTGCTATCTGATCCTCATAAGAAGTGCTGGAGGCAGGATTCAGTTCAATACATTTTTTATTATACTTTATGGCATCCTGATACTGCCCCAGGGCATGGTATGTCATCGCTAAATTTGTGTATGCATCAAGGTAAGTCGAATCATGACTAGCTGCCTTCATGAAATACTCCAAAGCGTTTTGATAATCCTTCTTTTGAGCAAGAATAACCCCAATGTTATTATATGCTTTGGTAAAATCAGGATTATTTGAAAGCACCTTTCTATCAGCATCTTCAGCCTTGTTTAAGTCCCCGGCATTGTAATATGCGAATCCTAAATTATACCAGCCTTCAGGATTCTTCGGGTAGATTGCCAACCCGATTTTGAATTCTTCGATGGCTTTATTGAGCATCTGTTTTCGTTGATTAGCATCAGGAATATTTAATGCATCATTTGCTAATTCATTGGCATAAGCAGCATGAGTCCTTGCGCTATTCGGGGAATCTGTAACCCCGGCGGCATATAAGGAAAGCTTATCTTTCCAATCAAATTCCCGGCTAAAAGTCCTTATGGAATAGAAAAATAAAAGGATAGATATGATAACATAAACGGAAGTCAGACTGCCTTTTGATTCAGGTTTGTTATCCAATCGCAGCACTTTGAAAAGAAGAAAAACAAGCACAATACAAAACCCTAAAGAAGGGATATAAAGAAACCTTTCTGCCATTGCAGTACCAATGCTTATGAATAAATTTGAAGTAACAGAAATGGTGATAAAGAAATATAAAATACAGAAAGAATAAATGTTTTTACTTTTTATCTTAACGAATGAATACCCCAACAGACCTATGCAAATTATCAATGACAAGAGGACATAAGTATTCGACCAGCCCATAGCCGGAATCTGATTATAAGAATAATCCCAAACCAATGGATTAGGGTAGAGGAGGAGTAAAATATACTTACCCAAAATGAAGGTGGCGGTAGCGATCCGATCAGAGGTAGAAGTAATAGCCAATAGAGAATTATAAAGAGGATCAATGATTGGTTCATTACCATGAATGATGAAGAATCTAATAATTAAAAACACAGAAGCCATTCCAAAATAACCAGATGATAGTAATAATATTCTCTTTACTTTAATTTCTTTAAAACAAAATAAAATAAGGGGAATAATGAAAAGAAAAGTAATGGCATTTTCTTTAGTAAGCAATGCCAGGAAATAACAAATCAAACTTATAATAATAGAGCTGAAATTCTTTTGACTTATAAATTTTAGAAGCAATAATAAAGATAAAAGTAGGAACAGAAAACAAAGGATTTCGTCCCTGCTTTTTATATTAGCCACGACTTCGGTATGCACCGGATGAGCCATGAATAGGAGGGTTATCATGTAGGGTATAATGATATTTGTATTCCTGAACAATCTGCATAAGAGCAAGAATAAAAGGATACCAGTAATGCCATAATAAAACACATTAAAAAAATGATTAATAGCAGGATTAAAATCAAAGAACTCTTTTTCAATGGCGAGATGAACCATCAACAATGGACGGTATGAATCATTCACCCCGGTAGAACCAGCAAGGTAACCATGAGTAAGAATGTCAGGGATTCCTTTGATACCTTCCTGAACAAATTTATTAGAAGCGTTGACCAAACCATCATCTAACACATAACCAAAAGTAATACTATAACCATACAGGATAAAGCTGAATATAAATAAACCTGCAAAGTGCAGGAAATACTTTTTATTCATTAAAGAAACTACGTTTGAAGTTAATGGAAGTGTTGATGGCTGCTTTGGCAGTTTGATGTTTTGCTTCTTTCCCATTTAAAGAATTCAATAAATATCCTGTTAAAAGGTTCTGTTAATTCCTACTACCCATCTGAATTTAATGTATTGAATAGTTCCATTAGCAGTTTGATCTGCCAAAGGAACCCTGTTTAATAACAGAGGCATATCAAAGCGAATAACCAAAGGATTAATACCCTGCAAAGGTCCCCACTTATGTATCGTTAATGTAGCACCAATACCGGCATCGGCACGCAAATCAGACAGTTCAAGAGGAGTACCCGCAGAATTATAATTAATAACTCCGACATCACCAAAAAGGTAGGTATTTATCTTGATATAATCACGAATGGTTTTGGGATGCAGGAAAGAGAATAACCTGTCAAAACCCAATTCCCCACTCCATGAAGCACCACTGTTTCCATAGTATGTATAATAGGCATTGCCATCCTTACCGATTTGAGGAGCTAAGTAGCCCGCATAGCCACGCAGATTCAAGCCTCCGCCCTCTTCAAAGTGATTGGTAGTAGCGCCATATCCCAACCAATTATCATCTACAAAGCCACGCGAGCGAGTGTATTTATCATCCATCATTTCTTCGGGATTAGCACCAGCCAGATACAAGGAACTTTCTAATGGGGTATTGTTTCCTGTGCCATATTGCGCGAAAAAACGAGTGTTGTAGTCGAACTTGCCAAGCGTGGTTTTATTAATGGAAGTAAAGGTCAATTGGGAATAATCATAGTTGCCAAGCAGGGTACTCGACTTGAGATTCAAAGACAGCATTCCAGTGCCATGAGTATAATTATAAGAATGCCGGATGCCAACATTGACGGTGTTATTCCACTTGTTGGCTTCCCATAGGGTAGGGTAGAGGAGATATTTTAATTCATTAGAATCCTGGCGATACATAGACTTCAAATGGAAAGATAAAGTAGTCCGTTCATCCTTGTCGAATGCCTTCTCCCCACCTAATGTATATGCCTCCAAGCCATCCAAATACTTGGCAGATAAATTAAATGTTGCATACTTCCCGAAGCAAGTAAATGGAGTCTTATAATTGAATCTATAGTTGATATAATCAAAAGGATTGTTGGTATAAGTGGCGGGAATAGAGGACTCTTGAGTGAAACCAAAGTTGCCCCAGATAGTGAAGTCAAAGATGTTTTTATAGTTCATGTAATTGCCATTGAGATGTGCTCCCAGCTTTATTCCATCATAATAATTATACCAAATGTCAGGTCTGGCAAGGAGTTCGTAATTAGCCCAATCAGGTAAGCTGTTGATGTGACTATCCCAATTCAAAGTTATCGGAGTGTGATAAGAGTTATTCAACATATTAATATCCGCAAGCCGCATCGTGGTATCAATCCTGATGTTATCAATGCCAGATGGAATGGTTACATGAGCCTGGTAAGTAGGATGCAATTTATCCCAACCTTCCCACTTCGGAAGGATCGTGGCATCAGTCTGTTTCTCCCACCAATTGCATGGAATGTAGTAATCATAAGTCTTTCCGTCATTGGCGTAAACCCTGAAATCAAGAGGCATTTGGATACGCCCATATCTTTTGAATGTGATGATGAAATTATCTTTTGCAGTGTCATTACTGTTATCTCTTTTCACACATTTTATTCCATAATCTATGGTCTTATTAGTCTCCATCCAGGCATCAAAGAACCATGTCAAATCGGCATGAGTATAGTTGATAATTGAGTTCCGAAAATCTTCAAAGTAAGGATGACAAAACTTCCATTGATAGAAATAATGTTGCATAGCTTTCAAGAACAAACTATCCCCAAGAACATACTGCATATTATAAAGCATCGTGGACATCTTGAAATACACCTGACCATATCCCCCGCCATGATTCAAGGCACCATTGAAGTAATCAGAATGCGTGTTGATAGTGGTCTCATCACCTCTCATGGCATCGCTTATATAACGATAATATGAGTTCTTATAGATGTTTGTATAACGTTTGGTATGCCGTCTTACATAATTGGACTTTATCTTCCCTGTTATCTCGTAAGTACCATCAATATGATCCATTCCCCAAGAGGTTAAGAACTGTGCAAAGCCCTCGTCCAGGGCGGCTCTGTAGGTTTCATTATTCCCAACCATTCCATAGAACCAATTGTGCCCAACTTCATGCGCAAAGAGGTATCGGTAGCCCGGATCACTGCCGCCATCAAGGGTTAGCATAGGGTATTCCATACCATCTTGTGCATCTGCAACAATGATCTTCGGATAGCCATACATCCCAATATCCCGACTGTAACATTGAATGATCTTACTCAAGAACTCTGCCGCATTCTGCCACCTGCCAGCATGAGGTTCTTGTGCAAGAGCTATGCACTTGATACCATTCCAATCTACCTCGCCAATCCTGTAAGTAGGGTCGGCAGTGAAGGCAAAGTCATGAGTGTTTTCAGAATGAAACTTCCAGGTTTTCTTAGTCGAATCAGGCAAGATGGGAATGGAAGGATCGGAGTTCCATTTCTTGCCTGCAAAGTTCTTAATATCCAATATCTTTCTCAATGAATCAGGCATCACTTCCTTTGGATTCAGAAGGGTTCCCGTAGCATCCATAACATAAATATTTGGTAAAGTAATCTCCACATCATAGCATCCGAAGTCTCCATAAAATTCACGGTTAAGATGCTGGTTGGTATCCCACCCTTCCTTCCTGTCATACACAGAAATTCTCGGATACCAAAGCACTCCGTCATAATGCTTGAAACCCGCAGCCACCATGAACTTCTTCATCCTTCGGCGTGTAGAACCATTATCATAATAGGTCTTGAATTTAATCTTGAAAGTAATGCTTTCACCGCTCTTCAAAGGTTTATCCAACCATACTTTCATTATAGAATAATCTATCTGATGCCGCAATGGTTTTCCATCAACTATTATGGTATCAATGGTCGTGCATAGACCAGCTTTTTCATAATGACCATAGAATGGCTTCACCCCATTATTCTTCTGCAAGTCATCGAGGTAACTGCCCGGCTGGAAGGAGTTTTGATACAAATGAAAATAAACAAAAGGCAATGTATCGGGCGAGTTATTCCAGTAAGTCAGAGACTCTTCCCCATCCAGAATATCCGTTTTATCATCCAGCGAAACCTTGATATTATAATAAGTATCCTGCTGCCAATACCCCGCGAATGGCGGACGATTTTTCCAATAATAAGGATTGTCCTTGCTTCTGAAAGTATTGGGAGGATAGCCGGAATTTGTATCCTGCGCCATCATACAACCCGCAGCCAGAAAGGAAATAAGAAATAGGTAAAAGTATTTTTTAATCATTCTCTTTTATTTTGTGGCGACAAAAATAGGAAAAAGAGATATGAGTTATTTTTATCAGGAATGTCAGTCAACATATAATGCCATATGTTGACCAATATCTTCCATATTTGTGGTGGAAATTCGACTTTTTAAAGTTAAAATATTTTCTTAATAGTAGCTGCCATAATCTTCAAATCTGTCAAGAAGCTTCTCTCCTTCATATAGTTAAGATTCATGGCTAATTTCGAGGGCATGATTTCATTGATGTAAACTTTCTCGGGATCATTGGTCTTGCCTAACAGTTCATTCTCGTTGAAATATTGGATAGATGCATAATCAGTGATGCCAGGTCGAATAGAGAGCACCTTCAATTGCTCTTTGGAATATAAATTTACATACTTCCGAACTTCTGGGCGAGGACCTACAAGGCTCATATCTCCAATGAAAACATTAATAAGTTGAGGTAATTCATCTAATTTATAATCCCGAAGAAACTTTCCGACTTTTGTAATCCTCCTATCATTTGTCCCAACAGTCAACAATCCCTTTTTATCTGAATCAACAAACATGGTTCTAAACTTGAGTAATATGAAATCTTTGCCCTCCTTTCCAACCCGTACTTGTTTATATAAAATTCCACCTTTAGAATCCAACATTATTCTAATCGAAATAAATAGGAATAAAGGAACTAAAATTAAGATACCAAAGAGAGAAAAAGTTATATCAATAAGACGTTTAAACATTAGGAATAAAGATTAAAAATTAATGAATTTCTCGACAGATTTAATAACTGCATTAGCAACCATATCAGCCTGTTCATCAGTCAAATCAAAGAAGACTGGCAATGAAATCTCTCTTGAATAACTGTCATAAGTCGTGGGATAATTTGCAATGTCATAACCCAATGATTTATAAAAAGACATCATAGGCACCGGAATAAAATGTACATTTACCGAAACATCCTTGTCAAAGATATTCTGAATGATTTTATCACGAGTTTCCTCATTTATGTTCTTAATCCTCAAAGCATACAAATGAAACGAACTGGAGCGCGAATCATTATTGTAATCAGGGATTTGCGCCCATTCATATTTCGAAAGCTTCTGGGAATACAAGTCCATTATATATTTTCTTCTGGGTAATGTTTCAGCTTCATAACGCTCTAATTCGACCAACCCGATTGCAGCCATAATATCAGTCATATTATATTTATACCCTGCTTCGATGATATCATATCTCCAGTTGCCTTTTTGCATCTTTGCCAAGGCATCTTTATTTTGACCATGTAGCGTCTTTATGCACAATGTTTTATAGACCTCTTCATTATTAAAGGGGACAGGAAGATTTAATGCAATTGCCCCTCCTTCTGCAGTAGTCAGGTTCTTCACAGCATGAAATGAAAATACTGAAACATCAGTAAGGCTGCCAGCCTGCTTGCCTTTATATTGGCTACCAATGGAATGTGCAGCATCAGATAGAATTAGTAACCTTCCAAGAGTTTTTTGTTCAGGAGAATCTGGTGTGAATTTTCTGATAATATCTTCTCTCGACACTAAAGAATTAATCAAATCATAATCGCATGGATAGCCAGCAAAATCAACTGGCATAATGACTTTGGTTTTATTGGTAATAGCTTTTTCGATTGCTTCAATAGAAATATTGAAATCATTATTTGTATCAACAAACACAGGTTTTGCACCACAATGAATTATAACATTTGCAGTTGCCGCATATGTATAAGAAGGAACAATAACTTCATCACCTTCCTTAACTCCAAACCAACGTAGCATAATCTCTAATCCTGAAGTAGCAGAATTCAAACACAATATTGCTTTAGCTCCAGTATATTCTGATAGTTTCTTCTCGAATAATTTTGTCTTTGGACCTGTAGTAATCCATCCAGATTTAAGAACTTCAGTAACAGCATCAATGATTTTTTGATCAATATGTGGAGGGGAAAATGGTATCATGATTTTAATATTTAATATATTACAAAATTATTAATTATGGAATTAATCTTTGCTTAAAGATAATTCCTTTCTATACACATTCACAATCAACAAAGAATTAAAGGATGCATAGAACATAACGCCGGCAATGGTTTCGAGCATTGATTCAGTCAAAAAGTTTATAAAGATAATAATCAAAAAGGTTAAATAAATAAAATTCTTTTTTCTGAAAGCTAAAATAGAAGGGAAGATAATTGATGATAATAAAAGTATGATTCCTGGTAATCCCAAAGCAATAAATGTTTGCAGGAATTGATTATGAGCATTCAACTTTTCATTATAAGCACCAGTCATTCCCTTTTCTTTATATTTCTTTAAAAGCATATCTTTAGTATCCCCAGTTCCAACACCGTACCGATAATTTTCCTTTATTATTTCAATTGCAGCTTGCCAAATAAGTATTCTGACACTTGTGCTTTCTGTGGTTTTTTTTTCGATTAAAGCATCTCTGTTTTGAATCATCTCCATGGGCTTGTTAAAACGAGGATTAACTGGCTTGTTCAAAAATTGATAGGCAATAAAAAAGAAGAGTAGAATGCTCAACATCGTGACTACTAAAATACCTGTCCTTTTATTAGAGAAGTAATAGATTAAGGCGATCAAAATGATAAGTAATGATGAGAGAATACCAGTTTTAGAATTTAGTAGAATAATAAATAAAATAAAAAATATTATAAGAGTAGATGAAAAGAAAACATATCTTTTAGAATGATTATTTTGCTTCAGGAAGGTAACGAATATTAATAAAGCTAATACAAAATTCAGGTACATGGAAAAATAGCCTGGATGGTGGAAGATAGAAAGTTCTCCATAGAAAAAAATCATTAAATCATGTTTTTGAGAATATACCATCAGTGAATGAATCAAGCAAATTATACATGCAATGAAACACCCGATTACAAAGGCTGTCAAGATGGTCTTTATTCTATCATAAGAATAACTTAATGAATCAAAAAGGGCAAAAGGAAAAATAAATAAAGATAGTTTTAGAAGCACATCATCAAGAGCATAATAAATGTTTTGCGAATACAATATCCCAATAATATGCAATAAAAAAAAGGCAATAAAAAGGAGAAGGTATTTGTTCTTAAAACAGGTTTTTAAATTATCATGAAATCTCCAACCTATAAGCCAATTCAAAATAATTGCTGAAATTATATAAGGTAGAATCTTTTTGTTTAAGGGTAGACAAAATACAAATGCAAGTAATAAATAATATCCAAAAATAGTAATGGTTTCTTTAAATTGCCCTGTTTTTTTCATAGAAATATTTGACTATTTTATTGTTTCCAGAGCAATCAACTCCTTCCAAAAATTATCTGCAATTATATTTCTTGTAAACTTTGTTTGAACATATTTAAAACCATTTTCACCCAGAGCTTTAAGAAGATCTGTGTTATTATATAGTTCAAAAATTTTGATTGTCAAATCATGGCTATCCTCTGGTTCATAAGCTAATCCGCATCTTCCCTCATCAATAAATAATTCTTTAGCTTCACCTTCCACCCCAAGAAGAATTGGTTTTTTCATTGCAAGATTTTCGAATATCTTTGAAGGAATAGCTCCTTTAAACAAATCCAATTTCTTTAATGGAATCAATGCAACATTACACCCATTAATTATTGATTGCATTGAAGATTTTGGAATTGAATCAAAGAAATATACTGTAGATAATTTTTGAATTTCCTTTTGATGGAGCAGCTTTTCTTTTTCTGGACCATTTCCTAAGATTACGAATTTAATTTTTGGATTATTTTGCATTTTATCGGCAGTCTTTAGAATAATTTCCAAGCCTTGTGCATAACCAATTATTCCAGCGTATAGCAATATGAAATCATCTACTTTAAATCCATTTTCACTTCGCCAATCACTTGATTTATTTTCTGAATTAAATAACTCCAAATCTACGCCATTGGGGAGCCAATACACTTTTTTATCTGGAAATCTTGAAGATATATTCTTAACGATTCCTTGCGTTTGTCCTGTTATTAATGATGATTTTTTATATAATAATTCTTCCAAGTTGGTTGAGATATTCAAGAGGAATTTATTTTTCACTAATCCAAGTTTCTCTGCGCTTTCAGGCCATAAATCAGAAACATTAAAAATCATCTTTGATCCTTTAATGGAATTTAATAGATATGCTGAAATACCTAAAAATAATGGAGGAGATTCACATAGGATATAATCAAACTTCCCAAGTTTAAAAAGTCCGGTAATCAATGAACTGAATACGAAAGAAAAGTAATTCAATAACCGATAACCGATAGCTTTTTTCTTACTGACAAAAATATAAGAACGATAAACTTTAATGTCATTCATCATTTCAAAAGAGTATAATTTCCCTTTATATTCCCTATGAATTTTCATTTGAGGATAATTAGGCATTGCGGTCAAGATCGAAATTTCAGCTCCTTTTTTCTGAAGCCTTATAGCAAGTTCATACAATCGGTTTTGAGGAGCTCCGACTTCTGGAGGGAAATATTGGGTAAGGATCAGGATTTTCAAAATTGTTTATTTCTTTAATGATTCATATAACGAAATCTGTTCCTCAAGATTTCTTTCCCAATTATAGTTTTGCTCAACATTCTTCCGTCCATTTTCTCCGAGTATTGTTGCATATTCTTTATCAAAAATTATTTTCTCAATAGCCTCTGCTGCAGCCGTTGCGTTCTTTCTTGGCACGATTAACCCTGTTATTCTATTTTTTGTTGTTTCCAAAAATCCGCTTACGTCGGTAACCACAACAGGCTTTGAACATGCAGATGCTTCAATAACGGCGACTCCAAAACTTTCACTATCATCTATAGATAACGATACATAGACGTCAAACATATTGTGATATTCGGGAACAGATTCTTGTGGTACCATTCCGGCAAAAATAACTAAGTTTTCAATTCCTTTTTGCTTGCAAAGACTTTTTAGTTCGTTCATTTTTGTGCCCTCCCCTACTATCAAAAGTTTCATCGATATGTTTGGATTTCTTTTCCTGATAATATCAATTGCCTCTATCAAATAATTAATTCCATATTTATCTTCCAAAGATTTTATAGTGCCAATGACGATTTCATCTTCCTTAAACAATGATTTTACTTTTTGTTTTTTGAAAACATTCAAATCTATTCCAAAGGCAATTACCATAATATCCTTATTTGTAAATTTCTTTGTTTCAAGAGCCATGGAATGACTTGTTGATAAAATCTTGTCTGCATGTTTCAAGATAAATTTAAGGATAGAACGATTCAGAAAAAAACTCTTTGGAAAATCATACACATCACTTCCCCAAACAGAAATTATAAAAGGATGAAACCCTGTCATTGCACCCAGCAACCCATAACTGGAAGCGTAATGGGCATGCACAATATCCGGTTTGAATTCTTTAATCACTTTCTTTAAACTCCTAATTGATTTCAGATATTGTAATTTCCCAAATAAGGAGCCTGTAAAAACGGCTTTTGATAGCTTATGACTTCCAAAAACCTTAATTCCACTATGTGTGAACCAATCTGATTCTGGTTTTGAAAGAGAAAATATTCCAATTTTTAATTCAGCAGATGCCAAGCCCGATGCCCACTTTCGTGTATGAGCGGAATTGACATCTGATAGTAATAATATCTTCATTTAGCTTAAAAAGGTGGCTGGGGAAGCAATTTTTTCAATCGGAAAACTCATTTTTCCAGTTGGTTGAATGACTTTTCCGATTGGTTGGGTCATTTTTCTAATAGAAAAAATGACTTTTCCAATTGGTTGAGTGACTTTTCCGATCGGAAAAATGACATTTCCAGTAGTGTGATTGACTTTTTTGATCGGAAAAATCGCTATTCCAACCGGAAGAGCGACTTTTCCGATTGGAAAAATAACTTTTCCAATGGCTTTATTTAAGCGAAAATGAGTTGTCTTCATCATTTGATTAATCAATTCACGGTTTGATTTCTTAGGAAAAGATAGTTTAAAAGCTTTATTAGGGAATAGAAATAGGCTTTTGCTTTTAATGAATATTGGGTATTAAAAGGAGATAAAAGAATAAAGATAATCGCCCTCGTCAGAATATGGAGGAAGCTAAAGAATACTCCGATTGCAAATTTGAAATAATTAAAATGCTTCCTTAAATATTTGAGTTTGCTGATAATTTGATTGGAGATTGCGACTTTGTAATTTTGTCTTAAACTTTGACCGCTATGGTGAATAATTTCAGCCTCCAGATAATAAACAATTTTGCCAACGGATTTTGCCCGATAGCAGAAATCAACATCCTCCATCCAGAACAAATCAGGGTCAAGAAAACCGATTTTATTGATTAATTCCTCTCTGAATATCAGGCATGCACCAATAGCAAAATCCGTTTCAAAAATTGAGTCGAAAAACTCAATGGGATATTGACTGACTTTAAAAATTCTATGCAAAAACAAAGTTTCAAGAATAATACTTGTAACAGTTGGGAATCTCCAGCATGAGATTTGAAGAGACCCATTCGTGTTTAATAATCGAGGCGCAAGAACGCAAATATCTGGATTGATCTTTAAATAATTTATCATCATTGTTAATGAATTATTCATTAATTCTGTATCAGGATTGAGAAGCATGATATAATCACCCTTTGCGATTCTGATGCCTTGGTTATTGGCTTCAGAAAATCCTACATTTGATTTATTTGAAATTACAATACATTCAGGAAATTTCTGCATAACCATTTCGATGCTTCCGTCATTGGAGGCATTATCAATAACGATTATTTCAAAGAAATCTTTTGGGCAGAATTTCATGATCGAATCTATACATTCTTGAAGTAATTCTTTCACATTATAATTCACGATAATGACGCTGATTACTTGGTTCATTTACGAGTTATATTAAGCGATATTTGATAGGAGCTATATCCCATTAGCATCCAGAAAAAATAATTAATAATAGAGAAGTCAAGAACATTACTCACAATATTTTGGAGGTTGATACTGATAAAAACAGCCATAAAAAAACAGAATTCCAATTTATCAGTTAATTTCAAAATTACTTTACCAAAAAGAATTTTTGTGAAACTAAATAAAAAGGTAAAGAAAAAAAACAGGTATAGGATGAATCCTGGAAACCCTGTTTCACACAGCAATTTTAAATACCATCCATCAGTAGAATAGAAAACGGCATCTCTAGAATTAGGAGTAAAAAACCTTGCAGCTACATGCCCTGCTCTGCCCAATCCATATCCAAATGGTTTAACTTGGAATAATTTAAATGCCATTTCCCAAAACTTCACTCTTGTATTATGATCACCTAACATCATCGTATCTGAAGTTGAACTGACGAGCCATTTTGTTAAGGTGAAAGGATCAACAATATAAAATGAGGAGGCAATATAAATAACTGACATAATTAAGATTCCTGAATAATATCTTTTATTCTTGATATTACATAGAAATAAGAATGTAATCCCGATACCAGAAACTACGATAGCTCCTCTTGATAAAGAAAAAATCAGACAGAAAAAAGTTATGCCTAATTTAACAATAACCATATTTTTGTTGATAAAATTAAGTTGATAAAACCAGTATAAAGTTGTAAGAGACATCAGTGTTCCAAATACAACAGGCGTCCAAAATATGGAAGTCATCCTAACGACAAAATATTCACTTAATTGACCTTGGTTTATAATAAGTGCCATATCAAACATTATGTTCCTAAAGACAAAATATAATAAGATCCCAATTATCCCAATAATCGTAAACCAATTAAAAATTTTATCTATTAGTTTTCTAAAATCAAAGTATTCAAGAATGCCTAAACGTATCAACCAATAAAGTAAAATAGGGAGATATGCCATCCTTAACCCATAAATTATTAGCTTAAAATCCAATGACAAAATTGAACCAACGACAATATTGCAGATAATAAATGTTGCTAATGAATAATCGATAATATTAAGTTTGACAAAGAAAATCCCTTTCTTCATAACAATAAGAATTTGGCAAGTAACAATAGCAAAAAACAACTCCGGTAAAATTGAAATTGCATATTCATATATTGTATTTGCTCCTTTTGTTCCGACTAAGAGTAATCTAATTGTTGGAAAGCAAGTAATAAATATAAAAAATGAAAGTATTAATGTTTCAACTTTTAAATTTTTATAAGAAAAAAGTAGGCTCTTCATAGGAGATTCTTTAACAGCTCTTATTTGGCTAATGAATCTATTGGATTACAAATAGAAATAGTATCAATACTATAGACAAAATAGTTTTCGTCATAAATAAGTGCTCTTTCAAAACTTTTAAGAAAAGTCCAGTTT
Source organism: Bacteroidota bacterium (assembly GCA_013288905.1). Classification (GTDB taxonomy): domain Bacteria; phylum Bacteroidota; class Bacteroidia; order AKYH767-A; family JABDAW01; genus JABDAW01. The sequence continues at coordinate 14,084 of JABDAW010000058.1, forward strand.
TCAGGCTTTTTGTTAATTGGAAAAGTAAGTACTAATATAACCTTTCTGTGGATTTGATGTGAAAAATTTGAAACTTCTGCAAGTAATTCTTCCTGAGTTGTTCCATTTCTACTATTATCCCACAAAATAAATTTTTCGGTCTTACAGGACCTTGGGCAATACATTTCAGTATTTAAAAGACCAGCGACCGAGGTGGCTTGAGGATAACCATCGCCTATAAGTTTCATAGTATCCAAGGATTCGGATTTTAAGTAATTACTTACAGCCACTGCGTTTGAAAATGGGTATTTAATATCTTTAACAATTGAAACTATTGCTCCAAAAAGTTGAATAATAAGGATAATATTTAAAAAATATTTGTTTATCCAAATTTGGATTCGATTGAACATTTTACCCTTAATATTTCCTTCCGCCTTAATATTATCCTTTGAATAAAACAGCCAACAACAAACTACAAAGAGCATATACAAATGTCCATGATGCCGCATGTATCCCAAATTCTTTGTATAGAAAAACAAAAGCAAACCTCCTGTACCAATAATAAATAAAATAAATATTTTTCGTTTATTATAAAATAATAAAACCACAACAATTATTGTAATAATTGAACCCAAAGTTTTCATTTCTTCTCTATGCCAAAAATAATCTAAATAATTTGAATTCCAGGATTCATGCATGAATAAAGGGACTGGATAATAGCTTCTTGTTATTGTTGAAAGAGTTTCATATAGATGATGAGAATTAAAAGTTGTATTCCAACCAAGAACTACTCCTGAATCAGGTGGTGGTATCATTGAAATCACTGTTATTACTAATGCTGATAAAAAAATAATAGCAGATAAAATCGCAGATCCGGTTTTTAGTGATTTGTCTTCGTATAAACTGAGAATTACATAACAATAAAAAACTATTCCAACTATTACTCCATAAACATTTGTTTGGAGCATTAGAAAAAATAATACAGAAATGACTAATAAATGTTTTTCCTTATATCTTAAGAATAGTCCAGTTATTAGAAAGAGAAATAACATTTCTATGCCATAATTTCGACTGATAATAGAGTATTCATAAGCAAAAAAGTATCCGAAGCAGAACAAGATATTCTTTAAAAAATTAAAAGGAGAAAAGTATGAAAATACAAAAACGGTTAATGATGCGATACAAAGATGCATAACCTGCATTCCAAAAATAACATGGGTAAATCTTTGTAAAGCATAAACCAATAAAAACCATAATTTAGGATG
>JABDAW010000059.1 GCA_013288905.1 Bacteroidota bacterium
GGATCATTGAAAAAGGATGACTTCATGACAGAAAGCTTAGATGCTATTAGTCTATTTCATGTTTTTGAACATCTGACTGAACCAATGGAAACCTTAGAAATTATTTCAAATATTATCAGGAAAGATGGCATCCTGATGATAAGTATTCCAAACATAGACAGCTTCCAAAGCCATATCTTTAAAGGGAAATGGTTACATCTCGATCCTCCGAGGCATCTTTTCTTTTTTACTCCGAAAGATTTAAAAGCATTACTTCTTACCTATGGTTTTGAATTGGTAAATGAGAAGCATTTTATCACAGAACAGAATCCTTTCGGAATGGTTCAAAGCATATTGAATTGCTTTACAAAAAAGAGAGAAGTGCTTTATGAAGCTTTAAAAGGAAATACAGATTACGCTAAGGATTATTCAAGAACGAATCTTGCTTTACAGAAATGTTTTTTTCTTTTTTCTCTCCCATTTTTTATGTTTACAGATTTGATAGCAAGTATGTTTAGGAAGGGAGCCACTGTGGAATACATATTCAGAAAGAAGTGAAGAATGTTTTTTTAACAAGATATTATTTTTGCAATCTGATTAATGAAAATTTTATCAAACAGAATAAAATATGAGCAAGAAACCTGTTCCTAAAAATAAGCCGAAACAGCCGGAGGTTAAGAGAAAACAAACTTCCAAGAACATATTACCTAATGAACAAAGCTGGTTGAAATATGCATTGCTGGGAGGTATTTTAATTCTCACCTACATCACCTTTCTGCCTGCATTAATAAACCAAATAACCAATTGGGATGATAATGTCTATCTGATGGACAACCTGATGATGCAGAAGCCGATTAGTATTGCTGCCCAGTATTTCTTCACCCATTTTTATGGAAGTAATTATTTCCCTTTTCCGCAAATAACTTATTCTATAATCTGGAATTCATATAAATTCAATCCTGTGATTTATCATGAAGTAAGCCTTATCTTTCACATCTTAAATGTTGCATTGGTCTTTTGGTTTATTTATTTATTAAGCGGGAAGAAAATAGAAGTGGCGGTGGTGGTTGCGGTGCTGTTCGGGATTCATCCTATGCGTGTGGAATCTGTTGCATGGATTGCTGAATTAAAGGATGTGCAGTACAGTTTCTTCTTTATTTTTGGTTTGATATGTTACTATAAATACATCAAGGGAGTTCCCAAAAATATTCTTTTTATTATTCTTGCATTCATCTTTTTTATTCTATCCGGATTCTCCAAACCTGCTGCTACTACATTTTCTTTAGCCATCATATTAATAGATTTTTATACTAAAAGGAAATTTGATAAATGGGTAGTCATCGAAAAAATACCTTTCCTCTTATTATCTTTAGGACTCGGTATTCTCACCATCAAAGCACAGCAAGGAACTGCCATTGCGAAGTTTGAAGTATTCACCATATTTCAAAGATTTATGTTTGCATCCTATTCGATGTTGAATTATATTTACAAACTTTTCCTGCCAATAAATTTATCAGCACTATATCCTTATCCGCATCTTATCGGAACGCGGCTGCCCTATCAATTCTATGCCATGCCAGTTATTGCTTTATTAATTTTAGGGCTTGTGTTCTGGAGTTATAAATACACAAGAATCATCGCCTTCGGATTCCTCTTTTTCCTTGCTAATATAGTTTTGGTTTTACAGTTCATGTCTGTAGGTATCGCTCTTATTTCAGAACGATATACCTACATTCCATACATAGGATTATTCTTTATTATAGGGATGGGATTCAGTTGGATTTATAGAAACAAAGATCAGAAATTCGCCTCCTATAAATCAGTGTCAATAGCTGCCTTTATTGGTGTTACGATAACATTGGCTTACCTTTCTTCGGAGCGTTGCAAGGTGTGGTTCAACTGCGATATTCTCTGGTCTGATGTCATTAAACAATTCCCTGATGATGCCGAAGCCTACAAGAACAGAGGCGGTTACCTGGTGGAAATAAACAAGTATGACATCAACCCAAAACCTAATGACTTCGACCGTGCCTTCAATGATTTCAATACATCCATTGCCATCAAGGCAAATGATCCGAAGGTATATTCCAACAGGGGAAATATCTTTGCTTTGAGAGGAAAATATGATTTGTCTCTTGCCGATTATTCGAAGTCTATCGAGCTGGATTCATCAGACTTTAATGTCTATCTGAATCGCGGAATCACCTACTCTATCATGGAGAAATATGACAGCGCATTTGCAGATTGGGATAAGGTATTAAAGATTCATGGTCCTGAAATAAAACTCTATCAAAACAGGGCGTATGCTTATGTCCGTGCCAACAGGTTCAAAGAGACTATCGAAGATTATAAAACCCTTGAAGATATGGGCGTTCCGATGGATGCCAACATGTATTTCTTTCGTAGTTTTGCTAACTATCGTTTAGGAAATTATGATGCTGCCATTGCTGACAATACCAAGGCAATTGCTATGAATCCGAATTACAAGGAAGCCTATTATAATCGAGGGCAAACTTATAACAGCATGAAGAAATTCAAGAATGCTTATGATGATATCATCAAAGCTCAAAGCCTGGGATATAAGGTAGATCCCTCATTTATAGCGAGCCTCAAAAAGCAACTGTAATGGAATCATCATCGTTTTGTTGCAGCTTCCCAAAAAGGTCGCTATCACAAAACGATGAAAGAAAAAACTTGTGAATAGTTGATTCAATACTAATCCATAAGAGGTCTTTCCTCATCAGGAGATTGGATAGCATCTCACTTTTTGCGTTTCTGTCAGCCTATGAATATTTCTTTACCTTAGCGATGAAGTCTGCAATATGTTCGACATCGGCAGTTTCATATTTACCAACTAAAATTCCTTTTTCTCCTGTATTAGTTTTAAGGGCATAAACGATGGCAATGTCATCAGGACTTTTCTCTCCTTCAAAGCGATACTGATGGATTATCTTTACCTCTTCGGGTTGAAATATTCTTTTGGAAATACCTGAAAACAATCCTTCTGCGGTAGCTTTAAATTCCACTTTATAACCAGAGACCTGCAGGTATTTAATGCAGGAGGCTAATGTATTTATATGATGTTTCGGCATTGTTCTACTTCTAATATTTTCTATTTCCAGGGTTAATTGTTATCATATTTGCCCTATCATTTTTGTTAGATAAGATATTAAAATCCTTAATTCATTTCTTATGCTTATCTTGAATAATTTTGGCATTTGGATATCGTTCATGCCATTGTTCATAGGCTGACATATTCCTTACCATGACAACTGTTTTGTCATCTATCTGAACTTTGATAAGCTCTGATTGATCCATTTTTTTGTCCTCTGCTTTCGCCTTTTGTTTTCTCATTTTATTTGATAATGGTTACTCAATAATTTTTGCGTCAGGGAACGTGCTTTTCCATTGTAAAAATGCTGCATGATCTTTGACCAGTATAACAGATCTCTCATTGATCTGAACTCTTAATGATTTAGGTTCGTTTGAATTAGACTTTTCTTTTGCCGGTTTCTTTCTCATTTTATTCAGTATTAATTATTGAATAATTTTTGCATTAGGATATTTGGAAAGTGTTTCCTCAACCTTTGCTTTATCTTTTAATAAAATCATATTCTTTTCATCTAAAAGTATCTTGGTAAACATATCCAATTCCGGACTCCATATTGGTACCTTTTGTATTTTCTTATTCATTTTTTATATTATTAATTTATCTTATTCGCTCAAAAAAGAGCCACGCAATGTACGGGACCCTTTACAAAAACCAACCAAACTTATTAACAATGCATCATGCATTTTATTTATTTGTAAGCAATTAAAAAGTGGAGACTGCGCAGCGACTCGCAGCCTCCGGTCATAAACAAAAACCATTATTAATAACAATCTTTTACTTATCATGTTTAATACTTTTTTCTTTAAATCAAAGCTTGTTGATTCGATTCATTTCTCATCGCCTCACTTGCCAGGTTAGCGAATTCATGAGATTTCAAAACATGTTGGTATGCCTTTTCATGATCACCGATTTCATGCGCCCTCGCTGCTGCCCTGCGATGTCTGGAAGCTTGTTCAAAATGTTTTGCGACCTCTTCCTGTTGTTCGACCAAGCTCATATTTTGATCGGAAGAATTTCCTTCCTCTTCTTTTTCGATTGCTGTTTCTTTGTTTTGCATTTCTATTATTTTAGATGATTTATTAAGAAAAAATGGAGACTGCGAAGTGACGCACAGCCTCCCCCTATTTAAATAACCAACAAACCATTTTTTAATCTTTTCATTTTAAAATCCTTTCATTCATTTGATTCAGGAAAATAAAGAGACTCCCCGTTAGGAGAGCCTCTTTCCAAAAACCCATCCATCAAAAAAACACTCTTTTTATTAATAACATTTTTAAACATTTTCTTTTATCGCAAGATTTTATCAAACCAATTTACTGTTGAGGAGAACTTATTTATCCGTTTTTACATTCATTATTTATTAAAATTAATCAACATTCTTCCAGCCATTTTAGACTGTGCCATTGATTCATTAAACTCTGATGACTGATAAAAATTCATTGCTTCGGATGAATCATTCCAACTCATTTCAAGCAGCACGTGGTTGCGATATTTGTAATGACAATAGACAATTTCGGTATGAATTCCGAATGCCACTCGAAGGTCAACAACCTTATCGAATTCAGATTTCCATTCATCAAAATCTTTAACATGAAAACTTATATACGCTAATGCCATACTACTATTTATTTCAAACAAGACCTTTCAAGGAATTAATTTTTCGCCTACTCTTTAGTATAAATCTCGATCTCCCATTCCCCGGCATTATTCAAATCAGTATTAAAAATATTAAAGAATTGCGCGCCTGGTGCACCGAGAGTTATCAGTTGATAAGATTTACTTTTGCCGGGATTAATATTCTTTCCTAATGCTCCAACAGCCTCTGTAGCCGTGGCTTGCAAGCCTCCTCTCAACTTTGTTGTTCCTACATTCCGAAGCAAAATATAATACGTCGCGTCATAATTTCCACTTGCTGCATTCACCAATGTCATCTTTGCTATCGGTCCTTTATTTGTTTCGCGTTCATCATGGCTGTCGGTAGGAATCAGGGCTTGCATATCTATCCAAATCGCTTTGATTTGCGTTGCATTATTGGAATAAATATATTTGGTATAATTATAGGCATCTAATAAAGCTACATTCAAGAGCGGGCGGTTCACATTACGAACTCCTTTGTCGGCTCCGGTGCCTGATTTGCCTTCATCCTGGAATTCCAAAGCTGCTTCGTAGCGAGCGGGGAAGGCTTCTCCGACGCTCACAAAATCGGGGTCAATAGTGTCCCAATCCGCGTGGTACGTCGAAATCGCCAAAGCATACCGCGTCATTAATGTCAAGCCGGTCGTTTTATTTATCGCATAATAATCTTTCATTCCAAAAGGATAAAATTTAATGAGTACGGGATTATTAGCTTTATACATCTTCTTGACAGCACCATAATTTTCGCTTGTGAATGTCTTGAAATCAGTAAAAACATCAACACGAAATTCGGTGTCGCCTTTCGTTCCGGTAGCATCAGAAGCCAACTTCAAAATGATGATATGATAGGGGTTATGCGGCACTTCAATGGCAGCAATAACAGCATCAAACATGCCTGCAACATTGTTATTCGTGAACTTGGTCAGCAAGCTGGTAACAAAAGCATCCATCTTGGAATCGGTGATTTTTTCATCATCGAAAGGATTTATTAAATCTATTTCAAAACTTTTCATGAGGTAAGGTTATTTTATCAGAGTATAATTTAATGTTTTATTCATAGCGCAAAAAGAGGAGAACTCGTTCCCGAATAATTTTATCGAGTCGGGAGAAAAGGAGAACTCATCAAATTTAAATTTAATAGAGTCGCGGGAAAAGGAGACCTCATCAAATTTTAATTTAATGAGAGGGGAAGAAAAGGAGACCTCATTAAATTTTAATTTAATGAGATGGGAAGAAAAGGAGACCTCGTTAAATTTTAATTTTATGAGGTGGGAAGAAAAGGCGGAGGCATTAAATTTGAATTTAACGAGTTCTACTTTTCTTCCGGGTACATAAAGTTGAAATTTCATCTCATCCCCATTATAATCTGGCTTAGTAAAAGAAATTTTTATGTCTTTGGAAGAAAATTTCATCCCCTCAAATCCATAAATCATGGCTTTAAGGCTTTTTACATTCCTGCTTCCCTCCTCCCCTGCTCTCTTGGCTTTTAATTTACTCTGGAACATTTTCTAATTTTTCTAATTTTAATTTTCTCTATTCGAGTCAAAACCTTTAATCTTTTTGACGATGCAAAATTAGGGCTAATATTGCTACCAAAAGGACAAAACTATTTTCAATATAAAAAATGAAGTGAACGACAAAAATCAGGGGTCGAACGACAGGATTTTGGGGTCGAACGACAAAACCGGCAAAAATGATTTGCGGGATTAAATTTTTTTTAGTAGCAATGCCTCGCAAAAAAAATTGACAATTGATAATTGACAATTGATGCACACATGTCAATTATCAATTGTCAATTGTCAATTAATCGGCTACGAAGGAGCTAAATCGCCTGTCCAGAAATCTCTCCACTCCTTTATAAATTCAGGTTTGTAAGCTCGCCCCAACGGAAGTTTTCCATCATGCAAAACAGCATAATTAAAATCATCACTAAGAGAAAGCACATATAATAAATTCAAAAGATAGGAACGGTGAGCACGACAGAATTTATATTTCTTCAAGAGTTCATGCAGTGATTTCATCTTTTCTTTGACTGGAATTTTCTTCCCGACAGCAAGAACCAAGACCACGCTTTTCGTGTTTTTATCAGTAAAGAATCCCTTTATCTTACTTAATTCAAAATGCTTTTCGCCATCTTTAATTTTGAATATCAAACTCACCCCCACCGGAATCTTTATTGGCTTGTGTTTAATGGAATCGCCATTCGTTACCACAATTTCTTTTTCCTCTAAAACAATATTTTCTTTTTTGTGCCTTTTAATCTCAACAGCCAGATTTATTTCAGTGAAATGATGCTCGATATAAGGGATTTTCAACTTATCCAAATCAGCCCTGACAAAGCCATTCTCATGAATGAAACAAACAAACTTTCTTTTTTTAAGCCCAAAAGATTTCAGATATTCTGTAATATCTTTGACACCTTTATAAATATTTATAAAAATAATAGCATCATCTTCATCCTTGATTTCCGTGAGGAGTTCCTCCTTGGTACTGCATTTGGCAAGGATTCTGATACCCTTAGAGTTGCTCATAATCTCTTTACCCATCTCGGTAGCCGTGTGTTTTTCGTTTGCAAAAATTATTGCATTGATAATTTCATCCATATTATTACGCCCTAAAGTTTTCTTATTTTAGATGGCGCAAAACTATGAATAATATTTAAGATGAAAGAGATACAGCAGAGAATTTGATGAGAGTGATCACTAAATTAGGTCACTGAAAAGCCTTTCATCATTAGGGTTTGATGAAATATTGCATGATGAAAAGATCATTGCCTTGAAGGGTATTTTTTAGAAATTTAATTGTATAATTTTTTCTTTCATCGTCTTATTAAACCAAAAACAACAAACCCCTTGATAAGATTATCAAAGGGTTTGCTGCTTTATAAAATCAGGATTTTTTATTGAACGACTAACTTACTTTGGAAGACTTCATCTCCATTTTGTAAGATCACCAAATAAATTCCTTTTGCTAATTCTGAAAGATTCATTTGATACTGGTTCTCGCCGATTACAGAAGTACCATTTTGAGAGAATATCATCCTCCCAGTTACATCAATCATACGAATAGTATATCCATCCGTTTTATCAGATGAGAAAAGAATAGTCGCCGCATCACTCGCAGGATTTGGATAGACACTAAATGTATTGGATGATGAAGTAACGGCTTCATCCATCATCGTTCTGCACGCACCGGAATTAGAATTTACACTTACCGAAGTTACTGTTGAAACACATCCTAAGGGGTCTTTTACTTTTACGGAATAAGTTCCGGGAAGCAGCAGGTTGAAGATATTAGAGGATTGATAAACGGTGCCTCCATTTTTAGAATAATTATAAGCTCCTGCGCCTCCGGTGGCTGTGACAGTAATTTTCCCATTCGCTGTAGAACAATTTGATGCATTAACAACAGATGTATTAAATGTAATGCCCGGACTGCTGGTAATGACGATGGAAGAAGTGCCACTCACACAGCTATTGGCATCTTTTACTTTGACGGAATAAGTTCCGTTCGCCAATGTGCTGAACAACGATGCACCCTGATAAGACGTGCCTCCATTGTCAGAATATGTTTTCATGCCCGTGCCCCCTGACCCTGTAACAGCAATGCTTGCCGTATGCGCTGTGGTGCAGGAAGAATTATTCGTTACAACAGTTGAGAAGGTAACTGCGGCAGGCTGAGTAATGCTTTGGGAAGTTGAGGACTTGCAGCCATTCACATCAGTAACGGTGTACGTATATGAACCGCTGGTTACAGTATTAATACCTGTTCCTGTGTAAGGAGTTGTGCCGCCTGTAGCTGATACATTGATGGTTGTCGTGCCGCCATTACATGCAATGGAACCCGCGGTAGAAGCGGCAGTTGGGGCACTGTTGACAGTAATAGTAGCAGAAGCTGTTGCGGTGCAATATCCATTTGATACGGTTACCGTGTAGGTTGTGGAATTGGTTGGCGCAACAGTGATTGATTGGCTTGTTGCATTACCACACGACCAGGTATAGGAACTAAAAGAACCTGTATTTAATGTTGCACTGTTACCATTACAGATAATTCCATCATTGTTGGTTGACCCTGAATAATCTGTTTCTGTTATAGAAGGATTTGGAACAGGATGAGCAACTATTGTTGCAGAACCATTTGTGAACCCGCTGTTTCTTGTGCAATAGATATCGCTCACGGATACCAATGTGTATGTAGTTGTGCTGGTAACGGTGCTTGAATATACATTGAATGGAGTGCCGCTCACCACGCCAGTTGCAGTTCTGTTGGCGGTGCCATCATTGTAAACAATTGTGAATGGACCAGTGCCTCCAGTTGCAGTCCATGTTAATTGACCATTGCCAGAGCCGCAGAATGGACCATTCGCAGTGAGACTTCCTTGTAATGAAAGATTGACAGTCACTGTGAATGAACATGTAGAAGTATTACCGGAAGCATCTGTGGCAGTATAAATTTCAGTAGTGGTTCCTATTGGGAATGCAGAGCCTGAAGGCAGACCGGAAGTATGTATTACTAATGGAGCAGCAACAGAATCTCCCCATGAAATAATTGCCATACCGTCACTGTGATTAACACCTGCTGTATTGACTTGATTTGTTCCTGTATTATAGGAACCACCGCCACCACCGTAACTTCCTGCTTGGTAATAATAAGAAATATCCCCACCTGCACCACCGGAATATCCTCCACCGCCACCACCTCCATTAGCCGCACTGCCGCCACCTCCATATCCACCTGTCCCGCCAGTGCAATTTCCACCACCGGCACCACCATCGGCAGGGCTTAAACCACCTGTGTTTCCGCAAGAATAAGAGTCATTGGCACCATCACTTAACCATCCGGCACCACCTCCGGAAAAATATAATGTATTGCCACCATAACCATTTGTTCCACCATAAATTTCTCCAGCATAAGTATTTGGATCGCCATTGCTTCCATCAGTAGAAATGTTCGCATCGTTTCCACCACCTGCTCCTGCACCGCCGCCACCTCCAGCCGCAATCAATAGACCAGTAACAAATGTAGAGTCGGTAGTTATGAAAGTTCCCCCTCCGCCACCACCTGCTCCACCATCATAGTTTGAATTATCTCCACCTCGTTGTCCTATTAATAGATATAGGATTTGTCCTGAAGTAACACCAAAATTACCGGACATAGAAGCACCGGCACCACCAGTAAAAATAATATCATTACCACCGCCGCCACCTAAAGCATTTATGTTTACATTATTTACTCCGGCAGGAACAGTGAACGATTGAACGGAGCCTGTATATGCAAAGGATTCAAGTCCTGTGTTGCCAGAACTTAATATACCGCCGCAATTATCTGTAGCTGTAGGATTATTAAATGTAACTACGGCGCTGCAAAGTGAAGAGTCGTTATTGACAGTAATATTTGAATGGGTAGCAAATGTCGGAGGAGTAGTATCAGAAACAGTAATATTGAAAGAACAAGAGGTCGTATTTCCAGAAGCATCCTTTGCAATAAAGGTTTCGACAGTAGTTCCTTTTGGAAAAGCTGAACCGGAAGCTAAACCAGAAGTTGCAGTTACCAATGGGGAAGCCACAGAGCCTGTATTCCATGAAATAGTAACCGTCCCATCGCTATGATTAACTCCTCCGGTATTGACTTGATTAGCTCCTCCATTGAATGAGCCTCCACTGCCACCGCTTACATAATAAGCAAAGTTGTAATACCAGCCATACCAGTCATAATATTGCCATTGAAAGACGTCGCCGCCACCACCACCGCCAGAATAACCGCCGCCACCGCCGCCGCCACCACATGAACTTCCTCCGCCACCATAACCTCCAATTCCACCATTACAATAAGCACCTCCAGCACCTCCATTGGAGGGAGAAAATCCGCCTACATTATTATAGGTATTTGAACCATTGCTTAACCATCCTGCACCCCCACCAGAATTATTTCCATTCGTTCCGCCATTTCCATTAATACCTCCGGTACCTGTTCCGTCGTTTCCATCAGGGCTTCCATCAGTTCCATTTGTTGATGTACTTGCATCCGCAGCATTGTCATAAGATGCCCCACCACCACCGCCTGCAGCAATCAAAAGACCACTGACGAATGTTGAATCTGTTGTAACAAAGGTTCCACCACCACCACCACCACCAGCATCTTGCATAAAGTTATCTTCACCTTTCTGTCCGACCATTAGATAAATAATTTGACCTGGTGTTACTATAAAATCACCGGATATTGATGCTCCTGCACCACCAATTGAAGGAGTAGAATTATACTGACCATCATTTCCACCACCTGCACCTATTGCATTAATATTAATAGAAGTGATTCCGGCAGGAACAGTAAAGGTTTGTACTGAACCGGTATAATTAAAGTTTTGTCCTTGGGTAATATTTACAATACCACCACAAGTCGCAGTAGCAGTGGTATTAAAGTTCACGACTGCACTGCACTCATTAGGATCAGTAGAGACAGAGATATTAGAAGGGCAACTCGTAAAGACAGGTGCTTGCCCGGTAGTAATAATAACATTGAATATACAATAAATACTTGTGCAACTGTTTTGTGCAGTGATGGTAACCACTGTGGTACCAACATTAAATGTTGAACCACTACCTGTGCCACTGCCACTGCCTGTTGTTGCGCCTGTGAATGTATAGGAAATCGTTGGCGCAGGACTGCCTATTGCTGTTGATGTATAATTAACTATAGCTGTACAATTGCTTGTACTGGCTTGGTTAATTGCATTAGCAGGACATGCTGTGAACATCGGAGTATTAACAACAATTGTTGCTGTGCTATCGGTGAAGCCGGTTGTTCTGGAACAATTAATATCAGAAACAGAAATGAGTGAATAGTTTGTAGTGGTAACAGGAACTGTAGCCACGTTGAATGGAGTTCCACTAATAACATTATTCACTGTCTGGTCAGCTGTACCATCATTATAAACAACTGTAAAAGGTCCTGTACCAGCGGTGGCAGTCCATGTCAATTGAGCGGGACCGCTCACACAAATAGTACCACTTGCTGTAATGCTTCCTTGTGGTAATGGATTAACAGTTATTAATGGAGAAGAAGTTGTTCTGGTACATCCATGAGCACTTGAAACAGTAACAGTATAGGTTCCTGAATTAATTGCTGAAAGGACTTCCGTGGTTGATCCATCACTCCAGGAATATTCCAAGTAACCTCCTCCTGCATCTAAGTCAACTGAACTTCCATTGCAAAATGTGGTAGCTCCATTAGCAGTAATTGTAGGAATAGGATTCGCATATACCGTTACAACCTGTGATGATGTAGATGTGCAATTATATACATTAGAAACGGTAACTGAATAAGTTCCTGAAGTGGAAACAGTTATTGATTCAGTAGTAGCTCCATTGCTCCACAAGTAAGCAAATTGGCTTCCTGCATCAAGAGTTACAGAATCTGGTGCACAGAAAGATGTGGCACCGCTTGGAGTAATAGTAACCGTAGGAATAGGATTTACAGTAACAGCTATTGATCCGGTATTGCTGCAACCTCCTCCATTGCTGACAGTCAATGAATAAGTACCAGAAGAAGCAGGAGTTATTGTTGCCGTGGTTTCTCCTGTACTCCAGGAATAATTATAGATAAATGAAGAGATCGGTTTGTAACGCCAAGCTACAGAACTTGAAAATATTGGAGTATATTGAGAACTTATCCATTCCATACCTGTTACCACAGATCCGTTTGGAACATACAGTGTACCATTTCCTTGTGAATATAGATAATACACATCAACAGTTGAGGTTGGTGAATTGGTATTTGTTCCATCATTCAAAATATAAGATACCGACTGACCAAAAAGCTGAACTCCATCAATAAAGCCATATCCATAATCCAAAGTCCCGCCTATCATTATATTATTTGGGGGCAAGTCGAATGGTCCGAATGCTGATCCTCCGTTACTGGTACCGGCAGAATTGGTTAATACTGTATTTTGACCTAAAGTTCCATTCGGCAATAATTGTTTGCAGATAAGTGACATTTGATCAATATCAGCACCCAGTCGTCCTTGAATACCTACTGCAACATAGCCTGCAGGACAATCACAAATAGTATGAGTTCCTCCTGAATTAGATGGATCTGAAACAAAATTCGTTTCACCGGTCTGTCCAACGGTAGGTCCAGTCAATACCCCTGTTCCAAGACAAAATGATGTCCCAGCATTTGATGTAACAGTTCCAGCTGGTATTGAATCTACAAGAATAGAATTCTTGGCATAGTTGCTGCACCCGTAGGTATCGGTGTAGGTATAGGTAAAATCATAAGTACCGATTCCTATAGATGGATTAAATACTCCGCCGCTTACTCCTGTTCCTGAAAATATTCCACCGGAAGGAGATACACCTGACAAAGTAACTGGAGAAGCGTTATAGCACGTTCCGCTATAGGTCGTATTCCAGGTTACCACTGGCAGTTGGGATATATAAGTCTTAAAATTAAGGGTAGTATTATTATAATTCCCTTGTGCTGACCAGTAAAGATTTCCACCCGTATAATAATCATGCAGGTAATAATGGTCATTTGACGCTATCGAAATATAACTTGTAGGACTATAGACTTCGATTTTAAAAGTATAGACGCTATCTGCAGTAATGTTTATAGCGGGCGATACCGGAATATCATTCCAGCCTGTAGTAACATTCAAGGTATCTGTAGTGTATAGTTTGGTTCCATATACATCAGCTCCCTTGAAGATATCTATTATAATTTTTCCCGCATTCATAAACTTCAAACCGAATTTTGTCATAAATCCTGTCATTCCTGCTGTGAATGATTGACCAACGTAATACCCGGGAGAAGTTGACCATTGATTATCTGAAATCGTCTCGGACTGGTCAACGGGGCTATTGCAGTTATAGACTTCTAATAAATTTCCACTGGCAGGACTTGAACCAGTTGCACTTGCCATATCTGACTTTTTGGTATAAGTATTCGATGAAGAATTATATTGATAGATTACTCCTGCATTATTACCTCCACCTGCATTTGTCATTCCATACATGCTACCATTGCTTGCTATCATCAGACTTCCATTAGGATTAGCACCTGTGGAACTTGAAAAACTATACAATTTGATCAAGGTGTCATAAATATAATTAAAGGGAGGCGTTATCTTGAAAATAAGACCCGCACCATTATTTCCACCGAGGCTTGTGGTTCCATAAATATTTCCATCATTTCCCGCGACAAGAGAACCTAAAGGAGTGCTTCCTCCTATGTGTCCCAAATCTATTGTATAGGGATAATTATTATTGGTAATGTCATACTCAAGAATTGTTCCCACATCAGTAGTCCCGCCTTTGCGAGTTACTCCATAAAGTTTCATGCCTGATTCAACAAAAGAACCTACAGGATACTTCCCGGAACTGGAATAAAAATCTTTCAAATCGGTATAGGTATTGGTAGAAATGTTATAATCAAAAATAACACCCTGACGATAGTAACCTCCGTAAGTCGTCATTCCATAAAGAATGCCTGGATTCGCCTCTATTAACGAACCTGCAGGGGTGGCTCCGTGTGCCGAATCCATATCCACGTTTTTGGAATAGGTATTGGTATTCGGATTAAATTGAAACAATACCCCGACACCATTGACCCCGCCCAATGAAGTAACTCCATAAAAGTTACCATCGCTTGCCTGAATAAGTGACCCCACAGGGTTGGCACCGGTAGAGGTTGCGAAATCATAAATATCAGTGTACGTAGAAGTGTACACGTTATATTTAAAAATCGCCCCGACACCATTGGCACCACCGGCGTTAGTCATACCATAGATAGTCCCGTCATTAGTTCTCAAGAGAGAACCCACAGGATTGTCTCCGGTAGCACCCGACAAATCGTTGATGTCGGTGTAAGTGTTGGCATTCTGGTCATACTTAAAGATGACCCCGCCACTGTTTGCTCCACCTGCACTGGTCATGCCCCAAAGGGTGGACTGTGCGAAAGTGGATTCATGAATAATAGCTAATGTAAACATCAGCATGAACATCGCTGCACTGAAGAACGATGAGAATAGTTTTGTTCCGATGTGGGAACCGTTTTGTTGTGTAATTGACTTCATTTTTAATAATTATATTGTTAGATTATATTATATTTATCGGGCGCAAAATTAGGTCAAAACCTCCCCCGACATTAGTTAGAATGTATGAACGGTTCTAAATTTTGTATGAACGGTGAGTATGATTGTATGAATAATTTTGGGTTAAGTCAATTGGAGTTTATTCAAAATGATGTGTGCATAGATCATCCCCAAAAAGGCAGTCATAAAAGGATGACGTAGGCTAGAAAATAAACCCTGAAAATTCATAATATGCTATATTACAACACATAAAGCATACACATATACGTTGGTTATATCTGAAAAACCTCAAAAAGGTACGCTTAGTGAATCTTAGTGAACTTAGTGTCTTAGTCTAATGAAGCTTCCTGATGCACCAATCTTTTTCCATACTACACCCAAATTTTAGCAGACTTTGGCTGTAGGATGGCATTGCTTTTTTGAGGAATGACATGATATGTAAGCTATTTACAGATCATTAGGAATATCCAAACCACAATT
>JABDAW010000060.1 GCA_013288905.1 Bacteroidota bacterium
GTTTATGAACCTTGCTGAAAAGGCTGGTTATAACAAATTAGATCAATGCGGCGATGGATAAGGGAAATAATCATGGAATAAATAACAATGACTTTTTAGACTTTTAATGCACCTGTTTTTATAACTATATCATTACATCCCTTATTTCCGGTTGTTTGTGAGAATTCCTATAATTCTTTTGGAAAGTTATTAACGGTTAGTGGTTGATAAAAATATTCTGAAAAAAGACTTTTATCACGTTTATTATCTTTTCAAGGTTGTATGTTTGTAGCCTCAAAAATTAAGGGAAAAGTAAACCCAGAATAATATTAAATTTGCACAATCATGATAGATGAATTATTAGAAAAAGAAATGAAGGAATCAAAAGAAAAAACTACTGCCTATCAACTGGCTCTTGACAAGAGCACTGCTTACTTCGGCGGAGATGAATTGGCAGGAAGCACGTGGCTTAACAAGTATGCAATGCGCAATCTGAAAGGAAATATTATGGAGTCTTCGCCGGATGAAATGCATAGACGTATGGCGAAACATTTTGCAAGAATAGAGTTGGGATATAAGGCGAATAACAACCTTAATGGCGGCTTACATAAGATGTCTTATTATGGTCAGCACAGAGAGTTCTTGAGTGAGGAGAAAATATATGAATTTTTTAAGGATTTCAAGTATGTTATTCCGCAAGGAAGTGTGATGACTTCTTTGGGAAATCCATATATAATAGCATCCCTTTCCAACTGTATTGTATTGCCAGAGATTTATGATTCTTATGGAGGAGTTTTATATACCGACCAGCAGTTGGTGCAGCTATATAAAAGAAGGTGCGGTGTGGGTATAGATATATCTTCTTTGCGTCCTGCGGGCATAGCTGTTAATAATGCTGCATTGACCACATCAGGCGCGGTATCTTTTATGGAACGATTCAGTAATACAACCCGTGAAGTGGCGCAATTGGGACGTCGTGGTGCTTTGATGATTACTATAGACATTGCCCATCCTGATATCGAACAGTTTATTACCATCAAACAGAATTTGCAAAAGGTTACCGGGGCTAATATTTCTGTTCGTTTGAGTGATGAGTTTATGAATGCTGTTGAGAAAGATGCTAACTTCAAATTAAGATGGCCTATTGATTCTCCTAATCCTAAAATGTCGAAGATGGTTAAGGCTCGTGATCTATGGAATACCATTATCAAATGTGCCCATAATTCTGCCGAGCCGGGACTTATCTTTTGGGACAGGCAGCATAATTATTCTACCTCTTCTATATATCCAGGCTTCAAGAATATCTCAACCAATCCTTGTTCTGAAATAGCTATGCAAGGCGGTGATAGTTGTCGTTTGATAGCGATTAATCTTTTCAGTTTTGTTGAAAAACCATTCACCAAGGAGGCTAATTTTAATTATGAAAAGTTCTATGAAGTTACTTATGAATCTCAACGATTGATGGATAACCTCGTGGACCTTGAACTGGAAGCCATTACCAACATCTTAGCCAAGGTACATGCCGACCCTGAACCTGATAATATTAAAGCAGTAGAAAAGGAAACCTGGGAGCTGTTATATTATGCCGGAAAGAAAGGCAGGAGAACAGGTTTAGGCTTCACTGCATTAGGCGATGCTATAGCAGCTTTAGGAATGAGTTTTGATTCCAAAGAGGCATTGAATGAGACAGATGCAATCATGCGCAGGAAGTGTGAAGCAGAGTTTGACAGCTCCATAGATATGGCTATAGAACGTGGTAAGTTTGAAGCCTTTGATCCAGCTATTGAGAATACTTCGGAGTTCATTAATATGATGGAAAAAGAAATGCCAGAAGTATATAAAAGGATGATGAAATATGGCAGAAGAAATATCTCTATAAGCACGGTTGCGCCTACTGGTACCTTGAGTATGCTTGCTCAATCTTCGTCAGGAATAGAGCCTGTTTACATGCTTGCATATACTCGCCGAAGAAAGATTAATGCAACTACAGATAAGAAGGCGGAAGTTAATTTTACGGATGCTATGGGTGACAAATGGCAGGAGTTCACGGTCTATCACCCTAAGGTTAAGATGTGGATGGATATTACAGGTGAAACAGACATTACCAAAAGCCCTTATCATGGTTCTACTGCCCCTGAAATTGATTGGATGAAACGAGTTGAATTGCAAGCTGTAGTCCAGAAATACACCACCCATTCCATAAGCTCTACCATTAACTTGCCTAATGATGTTTCTGTTGAGGCTGTTGGTGATATTTATCTGCAAGCATGGAAGAAAGGATTGAAAGGAATTACGGTTTACAGAGATGGTTCCCGCTCAGGAGTGTTGGTAGCTATTGATGAGAAAAAGAATAAAAAGAAGAAGGATGAATTCGCTGAAACCGTTGCTCCGGTTAGACCTGATGTTCTTGAAGCATCAATCATTCGCTTCACTAATGGTGATGAAAAATGGATAGCTGTAGTAGGTTTATTAAATGAAAAACCTTATGAGATATTCACTGGTAAGGCTGAAGATACTTTCATTATTCCTAAGTGGGTAGATAGAGGCTGGGTCATCAAGAACCGAAATGAAGATGGCAAGTCACGTTACGATTTCCAATTCAAGGATAAGGATGGATACAAGACTACTATTGAAGGGCTGTCTCGTTCCTTTAATAAAGAGTTTTGGAATTATGCAAAGCTGATTTCAGGTGTCCTTCGTCATGGAATGCCAATTCCTCAAGTGGTTGATTTGATAGAAAATCTTCATCTGTATAATGAAAGCATCAATACCTGGAAGAACGGCGTAGAGCGGGCTTTGAAACTATTCATTCCAAATGGAACTGTGGCTGTAGATCGTAAATGCAGCGAGTGTGGCGATCCCGAAGGATTAATCTATGAAGAAGGATGCCTGAAGTGTAAAAGCTGTGGACATACCAAGTGCGGTTGATTTAATTTAACAAAATAGGAATTTTGAATTCTTTTCTTCAAAGGAATTATTGAAGAGGTTTCGTTCTATAAACTGTCAATTCATTTCTTTAAAACGATAAATTTTTCACCATTATTGGGATCAATAAAAGTGGTGTCAATAATCTTTTGAAGCAAGGAATCAATAACAATATTTTTATCTGCAATTACAAAGTTTAAATGATTTTCTTTTATGAAATCAATCCTACTTTGTTCTTCTGTAATGAAGGTGTTATTTGCCTTTTGTTTTTCAATATAACGATTAAAGATCAATACCTTTAAAAAGGTCTTTTGTTGAGAAAGGAAAATACTGTCTGTTTCGGGAGTTATATCCTTTGTTTCTTCAATCAAGATGATGTTAATATTGTTTTTTATAAGGGCTAAAAATGGCTTATAGGAATACGCCATGTACCCTATATTTTTATGGTTTTTGTAACCCATATATCCACCTTGATTGCTTAATTTTATAATTTGATTGTTTACTGATTTAAGGTATTCCGGTGAATAGTTGTTCGTGGATTCTTCCTTTGTATTATTCAATCCCTTGGAAGAATAAATACAACAATAGCCACACCAAATTCCAAGAAAGGCATAAGCCAAATATCTTTTGAGATTCTTTAGCCTGAAAATAAATAAAATAGAAATTATAAAAAAGAATATACTTGTTATTGGAACAGATAGATTATAAAAAAGCTGTATGGAATTTACTTTTTTAGTAAATATAGACCACTCAATAGATGAAATAGTAAAAAGAAGCAGAACTAAAAATGTCAATGTTTTCAGGCTATATGAATCAATTGTTCCTTTTTTCCAAAGATAAATAAAGACAATTACGAATGGGAAAAATGTAATTATAAGTTGAACAAAATTCTTGGCATTTATATCAAAAGCTATTATGGTATTTGAATAGGAGGTAAGTGTATCTTTCAATAAAGATGGTATCGGGGGATTTTCAAGCATCACATCGGTTCGAAGGTTTAGTTTATAAAACAGCATGATAAAAACGAATGAAAGTAGAGATGCTAAAATAATTCTAATCCTGTTTTCCGTCTTTATTACCAGGCAAAAGATGACTACAGAAACAGTAATGGAGACAAGTAATGCAAAATTGAAAAAGCATAAAGGAAGTAAAATTATCAAAGCTATATCAGGTCTTTTGGTCATGAAAAAATAGGAGGACGCAAGAACAAGAAGATTTATAATGAAGTATTTTTGATAGACCGCGGCATTTAGGAAAAAATAATAATCGAAACGATGAAAGAGTTGGTGTGGTATAAATGGAAATTTAATGCCGATGAAAAAGGGAAACAACAAACAAATAATAATATCAATAAATGTTACTTTCTTAAAGTGATTTACCAGCGTCAATGCCCCGAAGGACAATGCAAGTGAAAGGATACTATTGATAGAGATTTGTTGAATTAACAAAGTATTTAATCCAGTAAACCTCCCTAATAATGCCGTCAACCATATTTCAAAATAATGATATGGTTCCGGACGATTGTTATTAAAATAATCAAGATAAGAACTTTCAATTCTCGAATAGTTTAGATAATCAGCAACTCTTGCATAGAAAACTTTATCATCCTCAGGAGGTACCAGGATATGATTATTGGTATCCCAAAGAAAATACAAATTGAATCCTGAAATAAGCAATAATATTATCAAACAAAGAAGAATAATTCCAGGGCTTATTCTCATGGTTTCGATTAATCTTTCTCTTTTCCTGTATTGTTTAATTATGATGGATAAAATAAATCCAATAGGAATGAGAAGTCCGATCATCACCGTATTGAAACAGGTAATAACAATTGAATAAATCATCACCGACAGAATCATTCCCGTCAAAAGATTGGTGAATAATTTCAGATAAGGATTGTCTGTTGAAAGTTTGAGAATATTCATGACAATTCCTCCAATACTATAAAAGATTATTGAAGAAATAACAGCAACTGCAAAGTATATGGTCAGGGTTTCAATCATGCGGAATTTTTATAAACCGTGAGATTTAGATATTCCGTACAAATTCATAAATATCATCATCAGGATTTATACCCAGCTTCTTCCGCAACCTGTTCTTGCCCATCTTGATTGAGGCAGCCTCAATATTTTTAAGGTTGGCAATATCTTTATTGGACAAATTTATACTGATATAAGCGCATAATTCCACTTCCGATTTCGTGAGATTGGGGAATTTCAATTTTAATTTCTCATAGAATTTAGCATTCACATGGTCAATATTATTTTGAATCGTAATTTCGCCATC
Source organism: Bacteroidota bacterium (assembly GCA_013288905.1). Lineage (GTDB taxonomy): Bacteria > Bacteroidota > Bacteroidia > AKYH767-A > JABDAW01 > JABDAW01. The sequence continues at coordinate 5,191 of JABDAW010000060.1, forward strand.
GCTCATGGAGATATTGTTTTTCAAATCAATTAGCAGCGACCGGATGGCTCGATCAAAGTGGTCTTCTTCCTTCAGAATATTTTCTAATCTGTCAATCATTTTCTTATTTACATCATAGACTTGCGTATTATGAAGAACTACATTTGTCAGATCTTTCTTCTTTAATTCAATCTCTGTCTGCATAGCTCGAGCTTCCAATTCTTTTCTTTTCAATTGCTCTTCTGCGAATAATTTTTCTGTCTCATTAGCGATCTTTCTTTTTTTCATCATTTGAATTAAAAGATAGATGATTACTATGCCGGCAATAATGATGGTAAGGATGATAATTCTATTGTTGAAGAGGGCAGTCTTCGTTCTTTCCAATTCCAGTTTATGTTTCTCTATTTCACTCTTGAAACCGAATCTTTGAATGTTGATCAATGCATTGGTAAGACTGTTCAAGGTTTCTGATTTCTGTTTTTCTATACTGTCATTAATGGTGAAATAATTAGAATTAAAATAGACCGCTTTTGAAGTCATTCCATTCCTGAAATAATAATCCGCAGCCAGTTTGTAAAACTTCAATTGTTCGGGAAGTTTAATTTTTGTGAAATTAGAATCACGAAAGTTCATTGCTGCATTAATCTGGACACCCGCTTCTGGATTCCCAGTTTTATCCAAGGCATTGATGAGTCTGACTTTATTAATAAAATAACGGTTCTCCCGATGAACTGATAAATAAAAACGATCATTGAAACGATAGGTCTTTATGGCAGTCGCATAATCGTTTTTCTTTTCGAATAATTGGGCAATATTGTCATTGATGCTGCAAAATAAAACAGTATCATACTTCGGTCCATTAAGTGTTTGGAGTGAAAGATTGAAATACTTTAACGCACTGTCATTTTTGCCTATATTAGAATAAAAGAAACCTATATTGTTTTGAGTAGAAGCCTCAGCAATATTGGCATTATTGGTACTTCGGGCTTCCGTTTCAGCCATTTTATAATAAGTGAGCGCACTGTCAGGTTCATTTATTTGAGCATAAAGACCGGCGATTCTTCCTGTGACAGGAAACTTCTTCCGCATCGGAATATCTGTGGCTGTAGAACTTATCTGAACAGCTTTTTTTAGAAATTCTATGGAATATTTTGGGTTCGCATCGGCAAGAACCTGCCCCATCATGTTATTCAATTCAAAAGTAACGCTATCAGGTTTATGCACATATCCTTCAAGAACCAAAGCGATTTCCAATTTCTTAATCACATTGATATAATCCTTCCTTTGCTCATCAGCCTTTGCCAGGATTAATAGTTCACTGATCTTAAACTCCGCGCTATCTGTAGTGCTAAGGTATTTGTCTATCATCTCGCGGCTGCTTTTATCGGCAGAATCAGAATATAATATTTTATCGCCCTCCTGTCCAAAAGATCGAATAAGAACCAGCAATAACGACAATAGAATAATTCGTTTCAAAGACATAATAACAGACAAAATCTAATGGATGCAAAAGTATTAAGATCGAGGGGAATGGAAAAGTTAATAGGAAAAATAAAATTGTGATGGATGGCTTCTTTATATTTATTGATATGAAGATAAGAAAAGAGTTATGAGTTATGAAGTATGTTTATGAGCCGTATGCGAAAACTCATAACTTATAATTCGTAACTCATAACTCTCTTAATTGGCTTATGGCAGGGGAGGAAGCAGCAAACTTGAAGAAGAAAAAGGAAGCTGGAATTCGAGACTCTTTATTTAATAGTATAACTTGGTTTGTTTGGGTGCATCGGGTTAGCCATCAACCTTTGCGTTGCAGGATGAACAACCAAATCCATATCTTCCATAGGCACTGCGCCCAGCAAGGTTTCATCACCGATTATCAAAGCCCCAACAAAGCAAAAGCGATTTTCAAAATCCACTCTTATAGGTCCGACATAAGGAACTTGATGCGAACTTCCGTCGGCAATAGTTACCGGACGTTTATCTAATTCTTCAAGCTCCAACTGGTATGCTACAGATTGAGGAATACACAACATAAGGGCACCAGTATCTACTAAAGCATCTATTTCAACCGGCAGTAAAGAGGCATTTCGAGGGTTACTTAATTTTATTTTTGAATATGTCAATCCCATTATTTTTTATTATGGCTGCAAAGATAGGGAATCAATTGACAATTGATAATGGACAATTGACATTGTGCATACTGTCAATTGTCCATTGTCAATTATCTTTGCCTTATGGAAGCAGAGGAACCAGCATACTTAAAGAAGAAAAGGGAATCAGGAATCTATAGAAAACCATATAGGAGCTTTGCACCTGTCTGGTTTTATCGTCATTTTTATTTAATGAGGCGGCAAAATTATTAAACATTCCAATCATCAAATAATACCTCCCCAAGAATACCTATCCTTGCATCCTCATTTAAAAACCAAATTTATGAAGAAACAAAAACCCGTTCCGAAAGGAAAGATTATTCCATTGACGAAAGAAGAAATCGCTGCCCAAGCTCGTAGTATTAAATGTGCGGGATGGATTGCTATCAGGGGGCTTGGATTGGATAATGGAAAAGCTGAACTTGAGTTATACTCTTTTATTATTATTAAAATGACTGCCATTGCTATGGGTTTATTAAAGGATGGTTTGATGGCAAAAGAGGCGTTTTCTAAGGCTTGGGAAGATATTTTAAAGGAAATTGATAATGGACATTATAAGGAACAAAATATTTTTGAGGCATATAGCAGAAAGATTATCACTAATATTTGCTTTAAAATATTGAAAGGGACAAAACGATTTGATGAGCTGGATGAAGAAGGAAACTTTCCGAATCCCGAAGCTCCGCAAAGTAAATATAGTGATGAAATGAAAGCATATATAAAGGTCTTGATGTTGGAATGTACTGTCATTATGCAGGATAAAATAACCATGCATTATATTGACGGCGATGATTGGAATATTGTAGGTAAGAAATACAATATTTCGGCAGATACTGTGAGAGGTGAGGTCTCCAAAAAGATGAGACAGTTCAAGAAAAAACTGGGAGGGTAAAATATATTTTCATTCGGTGTACTCGTTTTCAAGGTTTCAAGACTATACAGGTAGAATGAAGATAATGAGAACCGAAAAGATAGATAATAAAAAGGCAGGGATGCAGGGTGAGAACCAAATGGTCATCCTTTATGACAATTGTCTTCACCTTTATAGTAATTGTCATCACCCTTACAACAATTGTCATCACCTTTATGGGAATTGTCATCACCCTTATAGTAATTGTCTTCACCTTTATGACAATTGTCTTCACCTTTATGACAATTGTCTTCACCTTTACGATAAATGTCTTCACCTTTACGATAAAGGGCAAGGTTCTAACCTTTCTGTCAAATCTTATAATTAAACAATATAAATAAAATTCTATGGCAACATTAAAATTGGTAAAAGTAAAGATAACAGAATTTACTGACGAAACAAATGCAGAGGTCTTGAACCAATATCTTTGGGATTGTCTGACAGATGGAATGGGATCTACATTATATGGCAGCCCCGCTATCCTCGCAGCCTTCTATACCGCAGGCAATGATGCGTATGATGCCTTGGCATTGGCTATTTCCAATTATGATGACAATCAAAACCCCACCAATAATGGTATCGTAAAAGATAAAATGGCATTGGTAGTTCTTTGGTTGAGAGGCTATGCAAGCCAGGTTCAGGTTATTGCAAATCTGCCGATCAACTGTACCACCCGCGAAGAAGCTGCAACCAACATCAGACTTTCACACCTTACGCCTCAAGAATTAGCTTCTACCCCAAAAGGAAATCCTGCAACTCCTGAATTTACCGCTTCTATCGCTAATGGCGTAATCAGTATTAAAATTACAAATATACATACTTACAAACCTACCAACATTATTTTTGTTGTAACGGCAGTGCCACCGGTAACGACCCCTGCCACACCTAATCCAGTAGTTGTTCTTGACAAAGCCAATGCACAAGTATCTATAGTATCAAAAGTAGCGGTGCAAGCGGTTGTGAAATCTATAAGCGGCAAAGGAACCTCAGCAAAAATAGCAAATATGAATACCAGCCCGAGCTACAATATTCAAGCGTATGCTCAAAATGGCAATAAACAAATCAGCGATTTATCGGCACCAGTATTGGTAACAATCATTACGCTGCCGCCTGCGGTTTAAGGTTTAAAGTTTAAGGAAGTGTGATATCTCCCACCGCCTTAAACTTTTTTCGCTTACGCGGATGCTTAAAAGCGATGCTTCGCCAGAGCCATTTATCAATAAATCCTTGCTTGCCCGCCCTAAATGGGCGACGACGACCCAGATCCTTGTCAGGATTTGTAATCCCGCCGACCAATTCAATATTCCTCATTAAAATCTTTTCATTAAATAGACTTCTTTCATATTTAAGACCCGGAGGGACGGACTTGTGGTAGAAATAATCATCAGACAATATTCTCTAAAGTCCCTCTGACTTTTATGCAACTTTTGGTTTGATAAATATAAAAAATGTCTAACTAAGGATATGCCTGGAATACAGGACTGATGCTGAATTTCTGACTTTTAAAACATGACATTAATCATGTTTTAATATGATGAATGTTGTTTAATTGCCTAAATAACATGGGTAGTTTTGCCGCATAAGATTTAGTGTAAATAGTTCAATAAATTAATAACATTCAATATGTCTGAAAACGAAACAAACGAGAGAAGAAATTTCCTGCGACTGCTGGGCTTGACAGCAGGTGCCGCATTGGTTAGTACGAATGCTTTTTCCATCTTCATGAAGCCGGAAGAGATTCTGAAATTAAAACCGGAACAGCAAGAATTCATGAAGCGATATGGCAAATGGATGGATGAATTTATAGAAGTCATTCGCATCAAGAAACATGATCCTCTTCATAAGGATAACCTTGACAAGATGAATGAATTGGCAAACAGAGCCGAGGCATTCAAACCAGAGCTTACCGAGCATTTGAAAGATAAAACATTCTCCATAATCTACCTTGCTTCCATCGAAAGAATGAGCATTGAAATCAAAGAGGAAGAACATAGGATTTGAGATGATGTTAAGAATAACAAAGATGATAAAGGTCATTATTAATCCTGCTTTTAATCATTTAAATCAGGATATGATTGGGTGTAATTTTGCATCGTTAATTTGAATAACGTCTTTGATACACATTAAATAAAATCCTAAATAATTAAAGCTATGAATACCGAGATAAAAAATGAAGATGCCAACAATGCCAGGAGAAATTTTCTGCGCAAAAGCCTTATCACAGGCAGCGTTCTTGCGGTTGGCGCCATTGGTCTTGAGAAAGTCTTTTCCGGCGAGAAGGCTGACGATGGCAAGAAAGTAAAAGTCCTTACCGCCGATGGAAAAGTCCTCGAGACGAGCACATCAAATCTCAAGGAATTAAAGCACACTCCTGTTACTGATGCCGAATCTCGCAAAGGAATTCCAGGCAAAAAATTCGTTATGGTAATTGACCTCGCGAAGTGCGATGGTTGCGGGCATTGCACGGTGGAATGCAACAAGATGCACCACATTCCAAAGAGCAAAGAATGGATTAAAGTGATAGAAATGCAGGACTCTCCGAAGGAAGCTCCATACTGGTTTGTGAAGCCTTGTTTCCATTGCGATAATCCTCCATGCACAAAGGTTTGCCCGGTTGATGCCACCTTCAAACGCGAGGATGGAATCGTAGCTATTGATAATGATCGTTGCATTGGTTGCCGCTTCTGCATGGCTGCCTGCCCTTATTCTGCAAGGATTTTCAATTGGTCTGAACCGCTTTATGTGGAATATCCTAAGAAGTCAGCAAAGGATACAACAGTAAAAGAAACTTCCTGTTGCGGCGGTAGTGGCTGCGATGCTGATTCAGTGGAAAGTACTACTGCCCCTGCCGAAAGATTCTTTGAAAGCAAAAAAGGCTGTGTTGAGAAATGTGATTTCTGTCCGCACATGGCAAGGGAAAATAAATTGCCTGCCTGTGTTACCGGTTGTGGCATGGATGCTATCTATTTTGGCGATGAAAACGAAGATGCTGTTACCAATAAATCCGGGCAGACAGTTTCATTATCACAATTGCTTGAAGACCGCGCTGCATATAGATACCTGGAAGAATTGGGCACCAAACCACGAGTTTATTATCTGCCTCCATATAACAGGCAGTATGCAAAACCTGATATGAAAGGTGAAAAAAGCTAAATTAAACCAATATAAAAATTAATCATTATGGAAGATAAGAATCATCAAGTAGCAAACCAGGTAGAGGCTGAATTGCTTTCTACCATTGGTCAAAAATATAAGAACGAAAAGATATGGATTGGTGTACTTACTTTAATCTCTTTGTTTGGAGTGGGTGCATGGATCTACCAGTTGAAGCAGGGTTTGGGCGTTACAGGCATGCGCGATTATGTGAGTTGGGGTTTATACATCGCATTATTATTCTTCTTTGTCGGCATCAGTTTGGTAGGAGCCTTAATATCATCAGTACTTCGTTTCACAGGCACCAAATGGCGTTATCCCTTAATCAGAATTGCGGAGGCGGTAACGTTGTCAGCAATTTTATTCGCCGGAGTAATGCCGGTGCTCGACATGGGGCATCCCGAAAGACTTTATTTCTTGGTCACACATGGAAGAATCCAATCGCCGATTCTGTGGGATGTACTTGCCATAGCAACTTATTTCACGGGCAGTTTAATCTTCTTTTATCTGCCATTAGTTCCTGATCTTGCATTGATGCGCGACAAACTTACGGGCATCTCGAAGTTCAGAGTGTGGCTGAATAAATTCATGGCAATCAACTGGACGGGCACTCCTCGCCAACATAAATTATTAAAGAGAGGTATGGCAATAATCTCAATCGTCGTTTTGCCATGCGCCATCTCGGTTCATACCATCAGTGCATGGCTTATCGCCTTGACGATGAGGACGGGATGGAGTACCAGTCTGATGGGTCCTTATTTCGTTTTCGGAGCATTGATGGCAGGAGCCGCGATGATTATTTTGGTGATGGCAAACATACGCTATGGATACCATTTGCAGCATTACATCGGGCATAAACATTTTAATTATTTGGGAATGCTTCTCCTTGGATTGACGGCGTTCTATCTCTATCTCAACATCAACAAATATGGCGTTCCGGCATTCGTTGGAGAGAAGGCGGAGGTTGAATATCTGCAAGATTTAATGTTCGGGCATTTTGCTTTTGCATTTTGGTTTGTCATTATTGCAGGTCTTATTATTCCAATTATTATACTCTCGATCGGGAAGCTTCGCAACCAAATTAGATGGGTTGTTATAGCAGCGATTTTAGTTATGGGAGGAGCCATTATCAATCGTTATTTGATAGTTATTCCAAACATGCTGCATCCTTTAGTTCCCATCCAACATGCGATTCCGGGCTATGCAACATATAGCCCCACCTGGGTCGAATGGGCAATCGGTGCCGCAGGATTCTCGGGCTTAACACTCCTTATTATTCTTTTATTCAAAGCATTCCCGGTCATAACTATTTGGGAAACGATGGAAGGTGTGGAACATGATGGTCAGGAAGTAATCGGTTTGGAATATATGGATAACCCTAAACTTGCACCAAGATATGAAAATTATGAAGGCTAATCTGAATAATATGAAGACGAATCTGAAAGTATTATTAGTACTGATTCTTTTGATTAATTTCAATCAAAAGTCCTTTTCAAAAGATGAAAAGAAGGACGGCATCATTACCTTGACCGTCGAACCAAATGACAGTTTGTTTGTGGTGAATGCGACCGTTACGGATGCCGCAACGAAAGCTCCATTAAAAGGTGTCGAAATAACTTTCCTCATCAAGAGAATGTATGGTGATTTGAAAGTTGGCAATGCCACGACCGATGCCTCTGGAATTGTATCCGCATCATTCTCTTCAAAGATGCCCGGCAGCGACACACTTGGTAACATTAATCTAAATGCGAAAGTCGAGGACAATGATGTCATCAACGACATTACCGTCTCTAAAGTTATTCCATCAAAAGTCTCCTTCGAAGCACATACTCCGGTTCCGCCGGGAATGATTTCTGCCACCGCACCTGTTTGGCTGAAGGTAACTTTTTGGCTGATTGTTGGAACTGTATGGGGATTGTTTGGTTATGTAACATTCCTGATTTATCAGATCAGCAGGGAAAAACGGAAACCTCAAACCGCGCCTTCTAAATAGCATAATGAATAATTAAAGTAAATTAAAATAAATAGTAAACAATTAAAAAATTAAGTAGTATGAAAAATTTCAAAATTAAAAAGCAAAACCCAATACTGTTCTTCATGATGTCAGTAGTATTGGTAGTATTTCTAACAGCAGCGCAAACCTCTAAATGGTCAGCTCCTGATGCAGCTAAAAAAGTTGCTAACCCTGTAGCCTCTGATGCAAATTCTATTGCTGAAGGGAAGAAGATTTATGTATCCGATTGCCAAAAATGTCATGGCAAGAAGGGTTTGGGCGATGGTCCTAACGCTTCTGAATTGGATAATCCTCTGGAAGCTCTGAACAGTGCCGGAATGAAAGCGCAGACAGATGGAGAATTGTTTTGGAAAATCTCCGAAGGCAAAAAACCAATGCCTTCTGCCAAGAAAACTTTGTCAGAAACTCAACGCTGGCAAGTCCTTGATTACATCCGTACTTTAGCGAAATAAGGAAGTACGAATTTTACCAACAAAATTAGATTTATAAATAATTAAAGAATAATAGAAATGAAAAATTTAAAGAAATATTCTGTTGCCGCCCTGATGGTGTTGGCAATTATGTTCACTGCGGTGCAGTGCACGAAAAAAAATGAAGTTCTAAATCAGACTCCTGCAAGCACTTCTACAACTGCTAATACAGATACTTTGTATTCTGTCAAAGGCACTGCAACATTACAGCCAATAAGTGGTAATGCACTTGCTACTGCATGGAATGGAACGCTTGATGGCGCATGGAGTAACGCTCCGATTGTAACCGTTCATGCCGTTGTTCCTGATTTAGGGAATAACACTTTTGAAGGATTCATTGGCAATGCTACTGATGTGAATTTGCGGTCTATGTATGATGCAAATAACATTTACTTTCTTGCAGAATGGAGTTGCAGCAAGAATCCAACAGTAAGTTCTCCCTGGTATTACAATCCTATCACGAAGCTTTGGGCACAGATGGGTGCTGCGCCTGTTTGGGATGCTAATGGTGTTGAATTAAGTCCTCCTTTTGTTCAGGATCAATTCGATTTTATTTTCAACGTTGCTGGTTCTTGCGCAGGCTTCAAGGCACAGGGATGCTATGCTGCCTGCCATGTCAATACGCCAAATTTGGTGATGGATACTACCACCGGAAATATCACAACTGTGCCTGTTTACGGTGGTTCCATGTACACCAATGGTCCTAATGAAAAATTGGATTGCTGGAGAGTGCGTATGCTCCAGGTTTTGAATTGCAACCAGGCGAATGACACTTATCTTGATTGGGGTAATGGCGCAATTGATGCGAATGAAATCCATAACGATCCACAAGTTCATACTACCGATGGCGGAACGAGCAACAAACAAGTTTTGTCCGGAATGACTGTTCCAAAATGGATTATTAAAACAGGAGCTTATACAAATGGGGCTATCATGGTAGGAGATACAGCAAGCGGTGCTGCATTAAAAGTTACTGCGGTAAGTTCTACAGGAGTGCTTACTCTTAGCGATGGTTCGACCATTGATCCTACCGTCGGAACCAATTATCAACAAATAGGAACCGGAGCAAATATGACATTAGGAACTTATTGTGTTCCGGGTAGCATTGTAGGTTCTTATACAGGAAGCCGTGGTGATGTTACTGCTAATGCTTTTTGGACAGGTTCAGGTTGGAGATTATTAATTCAACGTGCCTTGAAAACATCTGATATTTTGGAACAAGATGTTGATTTCTCAAGCCTTGCTGATCAGCCTTTCGGTATCGGTGTTATGTTTAATGGCGCAGATAACGAACATGCAATTGTCTCTGGTCTGACTTTGCATTTCAATAAATAAGAATCTGTTTTTAAACAATTAAATTTTTCAATTATGAAAAGAATCAGGATAGCAGCAATTGCATTTGTCGCGTCAATTGCTGTATTTACA
>JABDAW010000061.1 GCA_013288905.1 Bacteroidota bacterium
GGCGCAAAAATATCACCCATGAGCGCGAAGAGGGCGGCATTAAATCCTTGCAAATGCCCCTTGGCAAAGGATACTAAACGGATTCCAAATTCCGAACTTTCTTTAACGCAAAGATGCAAAGTTTTACGCAAAGGTCACAAAGGCTTTTGCGACCTTTGCGTAAAACATTGCATTTATTTTTCTTCGGAAAATCATTTGCCTTTGATATAAATTAGGCTTCTTCGGAAAATAGGAACGCAGATGATGCAGATTGCTTAAAATAAGGTATGATTCCTTTACTTTGTAATCAGTTCAATGTCCCCCGCCTGGGTAGTCGCGACACCATAAAAATCAACCATATCGGCAATGTAGAAGTAAACGCCATCGGGGCATTTTGCACCTGAATTTGTTTCTCCATTCCAGCCGCCATCATTGGTAAACCATTCGTAAATGAACATTCCCCAACGATTATATACCCTTACATGAAGACTGGCAAGACCTTTGGCTTCAACGGTGAACAGATCATTCTTGCCATCGCCATTCGGGGTGAAAACATTCGGGATAAAGACCGGACAATATTCGACATTAATGGTGAATGGTGTAAGTCTGCTATGACACATCGCAGAATCAGAGGCAATGTAATAAATCGTCGTGGTGGTAATATGAGGAGTGGTAAATGAAAATCCAGTATAGACAGGGGTAGTGGTATTATTGAAATTATACCAGACAATATCTGCACGACCAGAGGCGGTGAGGGTGATGATCTCTCCCATACAAATCGTGGTGTCTGTAATGGTGGGCGAAGGATTCGGGAGGACGCGAACCTTGGCAGTATCGTAGTTTTTGCAAGTACCATTAGTGCCAATGACGGTGTAGATGGTGTCATTCACCGGAGAATTTATGAGTGTATCGGCAATGACATTTCCATTCCAGGTATATGAAATACCGCCTGTAGCAAGGATAGTGAGGCTGTCTCCTGCACAGACAGTGCTGTCAGCATGGATTTTAATGATTGGAAGAAGATTTACTTTTAAATTTACTGAATCGGTAATAAAACATCCGGTAAGAGTATCTGTAATCAGGAGATGATAGTTGGTAGTAACTGTTGGAGATGCCTGTGGATTAGGGCATGTAGGGCAATTCAAACCTGTCGATGGAGTCCATGTCCATCCTAAGTTGGCTCCTCCTGTTCCATTCAATGCTATGCTGTCTCCGAAGCAGATGGAATCAAGATTATTAAGAGAAATTAATGGCAATGGATTGACGATTAATTGCAAGGTATCCGAAGTAGAGCAATGAGAAGTCGTATCGGTAACAGTGAAGTGATAAACAGTAGTAATAGTAGGTGATGCAACAGGACTATGACAAGTATCGCAGCTTAACCCGATGGAAGGACTCCAAATCAATGCTCCTTGCCCGAAACCATTGATCGTGATGCTGTCTCCAATGCAAATGGCGGTATTAGGACCGATAGAAATGACAGGTGCAGGCTTGACGGAAACTATAGCGGAGTCAATGGATTTGCATCCAGTGGTACTGTCAGTAACTTGAAGATAATAAGTCGTTGAAGTTGTTGGGAATGCAAATGGGGACGTGCATGAATCACAACTCAAGCTAATGGAAGGACTCCACAACAAACTGTCATTTGTAATAGGTGTAGCGGTTAAATGTACACTGTCCCCAGGGCAGATGATGTATATGGAACCAATTACTGTAACGATAGGAACTGTTGGATGTTGATTAACGGTTACCAAGGTGGTATCTCTGTTCACACAACCGGTAGCCGAATCAGAAAATGTAAGGACATAGGTGGCATTAACCAAAGGATGAGCCCAAGGCTGATGGCAGGTGTCGCAAGTCAAGGTACTATCAGGACTCCAGAGGAAATGACCGCTTCCACTGCCCAGCAGTTGAATGCTGTCACCGAGACATACTGCCTGATTAGGACCAGCATTTGGAATGGGAAGATTGTATATGAAAACAGTAATGGAAGTGCTGTCATAACCTTGGGGAATACACATGCCAGCGATACCCGTCCTAACAACCAAACTGACAGTATATAGACCCGATGTATCATAAGTATGAGTAGGGAATTGTAAGGTTGAGGTATCATTAGGACCAGAAGAAGGATCGCCAAAATACCAAAGCCTGATATTGCCGGTGCCAGTGCTGGTATCCGCAAAATGAACCGTCACACCGGGGCAACCTGAATCGGGTGCAGCAGAAGCATAGGCTGTAACCTGATTACAGAGGAATGATGCGGCATCAAATCCGGTATTTCCAAAGGGAACCTGACATATTGAATCAACTGCCCCTGTTAATAGATTTGTTGAATATAATATAGCACTACTGTTTAACATTCCATAAAAAATGTTGTTATACCCCATAGCCACCCCGCCGAAGGTCCCTGATATATTACCGAAACCACCCGCAATCGCACTTATTTTATTTCCGAGTGTATCAACCTGATAGATACTATCCGCACTTAAAAATACAAAACTGCAATTGTTGGGATTAAAGGCAAAATCAATAACACTACCGCCATTTCCAGGTATTGGATAGGGTCCAGCAACTATAGTACAGGTATTTATATCTAATGCTTCAAACCCTATCCCTCCATTAAACCAATATCTGCCAAGATAATCGAAACAGGCTTGATCAGGACCGCCAAAGTTGGAACAAACCAAGGTGGTGTTACATTGATAATCTACTTTATACAAATTATTCCCGCTTTCATAATATATGTAATGGTCAATAGGATTGCAAGCCATTGCGTTATTACCTTGTGTTGGCAATATACAAACTTGGTGAGAAACAGGGTTGTTAGGTAAACCATCAACATAAGCAAGGGTTGCACTATTTAAAGAATCGCCGAAAAACCAAAATTTTCCATCGCAAGGAAAAGTGCTTTGTGCGAATGAGGAGGTATTTGTAACAATAAGGATAATTAATCCACAAATAATGGTCAGGGTAGTTTTTATATTCATCAGTCAGTTATTAATTTAATTCCGCAAAATTAGGGAATTGTTTTGAAACTTTTACTTTATCGTCTCTATTCAGGATAAATTTGGTAACAATTAACTAATACATTAAGTATTCGAAATAATAGAGAATAGAGAACTATTTAGAATGTAAAATGTGGTATTGGGAATGGGTTCAATAGACATAGGATTCCCAAAAGCCACTTATATATTTTACTTCAAACCTACTTCGTATATTTGCCCCATGAAAAATGTGCAAACAGCCTCTATTGTTTAATAATTCATCCCACAAAGCAAATGAACATAGCCGTTAATACCCGCCTCCTCCAAAAAGACCGCCTCGAAGGTATTGGCTCTGTCATTTACAATACCATGAAACGGATTACGATTCAGCATCCTGAACATCATTTCTTTTTCCTTTTTGACAGGGATTATGATGACGAATTCATTTTCTCTGACAATATCACGCCTTTAATTATCTCCCCCCAGGCACGTCATCCGATTCTTTTCTATTGGTGGTTCGAGCACTCCATTCCCTCTATCCTTAAAGCCATCAAAGCCGATTTATTTATCTCTCCTGATGGCTATGTTTCTCTTTCCTCAAAGGTCAAAACCCTATCTGTCATACATGATCTCAACTTTGAACAATACCCGCAGCATTTTCCTTGGATCATAAAGAAATATTATAAATATTACTTCCCCAGATTCGCCCACCGTGCGGATAGAATCGCTACTGTTTCGGAGTTTTCAAAGAGAGATATTATTACAAGATATGGTATTGAAGAAAACAAGATTGATGTCATCTACAATGGTGTCAATGAAGCCTTCAAACCCCTGTCATCAGCGGTAATTGAGGAGACCAGGAAAAAATATTCCGACGGTATTCCTTACTTCATCTTCGTAGGTTCTATACAACCTCGGAAGAATATCAAAAATCTCCTTATCGCCTTTGAATTATTCAGGAATAACTACCCCCAGCCATTCAAATTATTAATAGTAGGAACCAAGAAATGGTGGACTAATGAATTAGAAAAAACTTTAAAAGAGATGAAGCATCGCGAAGATGTGATTTTGACAGGCAGAGTTGAGGAAGATGAGCTGCTAAAGCTCATGGGCAGTGCTTATGCAATGACTTATGTGCCCTTTTATGAAGGTTTTGGAATACCTATCCTGGAAGCCTTCAATTGTCAGGTTCCGGTAATCACATCTAATGTAACTTCAATGCCTGAAGTGGCTAATGGTGCAGCGATTTTAGTTGATCCGCAGGATACTCAATCCATTGCCAGCAGTATGATGCGGATAGTAGAAGATGTCAATTTAGCTAAGGAATTAATTGCTAAAGGTATCGTCAGAAAGAATAATTTTAATTGGGATAAATCCGCCGATAGCCTCTGGAATAGCGTGATTAAATTAGGGATTAAGGAATAAAAATAGCATATTCTTTCTTTCAAATTCAATACTTTTAGCTATATGTATAAAAGTATGACGAAAGTCTTTTCCTGATACCCTTTTAATTTCTACATTTGCGCCCTTGTAAAAAAATAATAAATAAATTAATATATGACTGGTAATAAAATCACAAATGTAGCCGGAAAATTGGTTGTTCCTAATGACCCGATCATTCCGTTTATCGAAGGAGATGGAACAGGTCCCGACATCTGGGCGAGTTCTGTAAGAGTATTGGATGCCGCTGTAGCAAAGGCTTACAATGGCGAAAAGAAAATCGTTTGGAAGGAAGTCCTGGCGGGCGAGAAAGCATTTAAACAAACAGGTAATTGGTTGCCTGATGAAACCATTGACATTATCCGCGACCATTTTATCGCGATAAAAGGACCCCTTACCACGCCTATCGGTGGAGGTATCCGTTCCTTGAATGTGGCTCTTCGTCAAATGTTAGATCTTTATGTTTGTCTTCGTCCTGTTCGTTGGTTTGAAGGTGTGCCTTCTCCGGTTAAGAATCCAGGTGCTGTGGATATGGTTATTTTCCGTGAGAATACTGAAGATATTTATGCTGGAATCGAATTCATTGCTGGCTCTCCTGAAGCTCAAAAGGTCTTGGATTTCTTAGAAAAAGAATTCCCTAAAGACTTCAAAAAGATTCGCTTCGGCACTGTGGAGAAAGCTAAGGAATTCTGGGATTCTGTAGGTACAGAAGCTGTCGGAAACGCCATCAATGTAGGCTTAGGCATCAAGGCTGTCAGCAAAAGCGGCACGGTTCGTTTGGTGCATTCTGCCATTGCTTATGCAATCAAACATGGTCGCAAAAGTGTTACCATCGTTCATAAAGGAAACATCATGAAATATACCGAAGGTGCCTTCCGTGACTGGGGTTATGAGGTGGCTGAAATGATGTTTGCCGATAAAGTTTACACCTGGAATCAATGGGAAAAGACAAAGAAGAGTAGGGGAGAAGCTGCTGCAAATGATGAGCAAAAAGCCGAGTTGGCTAAGGGCAAAATATTAATCAAAGATGCCATTGCCGACATCACCCTGCAACAAGTTCTAACGCGTCCAGAAGACTTCGATGTCATTGCGACCTTAAATCTTAATGGAGATTATGTATCCGATGCTCTTGCGGCACAAGTCGGCGGCATTGGCATCGCTCCCGGTGCGAATATCAACTACATCACCGGTCATGCCATCTTTGAAGCCACCCATGGTACGGCTCCTAAATATGCCGGTCTTGATAAGGTAAATCCCGGTTCGGTAATTCTTTCGGGAGCCTTATTATTAGAGCATCTTGGCTGGATAGAAGCCGCCAATCTCATCTATAAAGGACTGGAAAAAAGCATTGCTCTAAAACATGTAACCTATGATTTCGAAAGAATGATGGAAGGTGCCAAGCTCCTGAAATGTTCTGAATTCGGAGACGAGATTATCCGAAATATGTAATCAATTAGGAATTATAAATTAGGAATTAGGTACGGCGCTCTGGACTTTCCTAATTCCTAATTTGTAATTCCTAATTATTTTCTTTCTCCTTTTATTGCAGCACCCTGAACAAGGGATGCTATCATAAAAGGAAAAAATTTGATTCCCTGATATTGCGCCAACACTCCTTGCTTATTAATTTTCAATTGACTTTTGAAGGCAATCACTGTGAACTTTTATAATAATTTCCATTCCAAATTTTAACGCAAAGATGCAAAGGGTTTTCACAAAGGTATCAAAGGTTTTGCAACCTTTGCAAGAACCCTTTGCTTCTTTGCGTTAAGTTTTTTTCGTATTTCTTCTTTATGGAATTCTTGGCGAATCTCTATTTTTCCTCTTTCTATCAATTTCTAATTTCATTAGTATTTTTTTAACTAAAAAACAATGTCTTCTTTTTATTCGTCCTAATTTGTTACTATTTAATTGAATGATAATATATTACAGAGCTATTAAAACTAAAATCTTAGGAATGATAATTACAATCTAAGGAGAAAAATCCATTAAAAGAGGATAATGTACCAGAATGTCGACATAATATCTTGTTATGTCGACATAACAAGATATTATGTCGACATCCTAAGTTATTTTGTCGACATCCCTATTTTATTTGTTGACATCCTGGTACATTATCTCAACATAATATCTTGTTATGTCGACAAAAAGTCTTATAATGTCGACATTTAATTTTAAATGTCAACATCCTAGAACATCATGTCGACATCCATGAACTTTATCTTGACATTTTAGTTTCTTTTGTTGACATAAGTTACAAATGTCGTCTTATCTTAAATTCATGACTTCAGGATGATTGCCCTTTTTCAAATTCAATAAGTAAAAACCCTCATTTGATGAAACTTTACTAAAGCTTTTTAGCTTAAGTAAAGTTGAGCTCATGTATGTTAAATTAGAGTTTTAACTAAAATAAGAGGATAATTGCCAGGGATGTAAAGATAATTGGCAATTATCTAAAGACTATTGGCAATTATGCAAGGACGACTGGCAATTATCCATTCACGACTGGCAATTATCTTCACATCAATGGCAATTGTCTTAAGACAACTGGTCAGAATGTAAAGACTACTGGCAATTATCTAAAGACAATTGGTCAGAATGTAAAGACTACTGGCAATTATCTAAAGACTATTGCCAATTATCCATTTATGACTGGCAATAGTCTTAAGACAATTGCCAGTCTTGGGAAGACTATTGGCAATTACCTAAAGACTATTGCAAATGATCCATTCATGACTGGCAATTATCTTGACATCTATGGCAATTATGTCCATATATGTTGTTTATCTCCTAAAGTTTCGGATTCTATTTTTCAGAGTGATTGCCCTTTTTCAAAAGATTAATATAATTTTGGCGACACCTATAATAAGGAGTCTGAAAAATTTATTTATGATGAAGGGAAATACAAAAAGCCACCCGCTTCACTCCTACCCTATCGAAAGATTTAGGACAAATGTCAGGAGGGGCATCCACAGAAAGGGATGTGATAGTATAATAATGTTTGGGGTGTTGAAGGTTAATCTATGTCAAGATGCAAGAAATTGGTTGAATAAGAATTATATTTTTCGATTAAGTAATTAATTGGATATTTAAATGCTAATTTTGCCGCGATGAGTAAATTGTTTAATGTTGAACCTTTTAAAGATGAATTATCAAGTGGTTATGCTGATAGGTTAGGTGTGGTAAGATTGATATTTATAAACAAATTTTAATGAGCAAATGAACTATGTAAATTATATAAACGAAACTCTTAAACCTAAGATTACTGAAAAGGAAATTGTCCTGGATTTGTTTGCAGGATGTGGTGGTTTATCATTGGGATTTGAGGCAGGAGGTTATAAGACTATAGGCTATGAGATGGAGAATGCAGCAGTTGCTACTTATAAAAAGAATTTAAAAGGTGATTGCCTTGCTGTAAAACTTGATCTTGATTTTGAATACCCAAAAGCGGAGATAATTATTGGCGGACCTCCATGCCAGCCTTTCAGTGTTGGCGGGCATCAGAAGGGAATTGAAGATGCCAGAGATGGGTTCCCTGTTTTTATTGATGCAGTAAGGAAGTTGAATCCAAAAGTGTTTATGTTTGAAAATGTTCGGGGTCTTCTTTATAGTAATAAATGGTATTTTGATATGGTGATAAAGGAGCTACAGAAGCTTGGTTATATAATAGATTATAAATTGTTGAATGCTGTGAATTTTGGTGTGCCTCAAAACAGGGAACGCTTGTTTGTATTTGGGCATAGAGCAAAGTTTAATTTCCCAAAACAACATAAGAAAATAGTAACTGTTGGAGAAGCCATTGGGGATACTATGATGACTGCACCTGAAGGAAGTAAATTTTTAAATCACTCCATGGATACCTACGTTGCCAAGTATGAAAAGGCATCTTTTTGTATCAATCCAAGGGATCTATATCCTGACAAACCAGCAAGAACATTGACTTGTCGGAATCTTGCAGGTGCTACCGGAGATATGCAAAGAGTTAGGTTGAAGGATGGTACAAGAAGAAGGCTTTTTCATCGCGAAGCAGCGCGATTGCAGAGCTTCCCCGATTGGTTTGAATTCACTGGAAACGAAACTCAACAGTTTAATCAGATAGGAAATGCCGTTCCCCCTTTATTAGCTTATCAATTGGCACTTGCCTTGAAAGAATGTTATCAAATGGAAGAGTTATATTCCATTGAAGAAATAATAGAAAACAATTTACATCCCAATAATGAACTGACACTTTTCTAATTTATGAAAAACTATATACCTAAGAGCAAAAAGTCTCTACCTGTTCAAAGAATAATAAATGAAGCTCTTGATATATTGGAAAGTGTGGGCATTCCTTTGAACAACAAAACGGAAAGGAGTTTGGAAAGAATGGCAGTTTGTTTTCTTGCAGTTGCAGGTGTTACTAATGATTGGAGTAAAGCAAAAGAAAATGCGAATCTAAAATCACGTGACATCATTAATTATGTGAATAAAAATCTTGAAGAAAACATTTCTTCAGGATCTTATGATGACATAAGACGAAAGGATTTGAAGCTTTTAGTCTTAGCTGATATTATCGTAAATAGCGGTGTTAATAAGGGTTCTGCTACGAATGATCCAACTCGAGGTTATTCATTACATCCCGATTTTAAGAACTTAATAACCACTTATAAAACATCTAAGTGGAAGAATGCATTAAAGAAATTTAATGAAAACAGACCTTCTCTTTCTGATATTCTTAAAAGGAAAAGAGATATTGAAAAGATACCGGTAAAACTTCCAAATGGGAAGCTACTTGAACTCTCCCTTGGCGAACATAATATTTTACAAAAGGAAATCATAGAAGAATTTCTGCCAAGGTTTGGTAGTGATTGTTCAGTTCTTTACATAGGCGATACTTCAAATAAATTGTTGCATATTGAGAGAAAAGAATTGAAGAAACTAAACTTCTTTGAACTTTCACATGATGAATTGCCCGATGTTATTGCATATAGCAAAAAGAATAATTGGCTTTACCTGATTGAAGCGGTTTATAGTTCCGGTCCAATGAGCGAAACAAGGGTTTTAGAATTGAAAAAGATGTTGAAAGATTGTAAAGCTGAATTGATTTTTGTAACTACCTTCTTGACAAAAAGTGAATGTAAGAAATGGTTGATGGACATTGCCTGGGAAACCGAAGTATGGACAGCAGATAATAAAGATCATTTAATTCATTTCAACGGACATAAATTCTTAGGGGCATTTTAATATATTACAAATCAACCAGGTTTGATATTGTTAAGAATACTTATGTCGGTTTTCAATAATTTCAATCACCAATAATTCACTTAAAACCCCAGGGTGCCGCAGGTTTTCCGGCATTTCGAGTTTACTGTTTATCAGGTATCTTTTCATCCCTATAAATATAGAAAAATACACACAGCGGGTGCATACTACCCTCCACCATATTTCAATTAAAACCCCAGTGTGCCGCAGGTTTTCCGGCATTACGAGTTTATTGTTTATCAGGTACCTTTTCATACTTATAAATATAGAAAAATAGACACAGCAGGCGCATACAACCCTCCACCATAATTCAATTAAAACCCCATGGTGCCGCATGTATTCCGGTAAAAGAGAATTACTGTAATTTAAGTATCTTTGCATCCATATAAAATACTAAAAATAAAATGGGAACAAAAGAAATTTTAGGTGAAATAAAAAAACTACCCTATACTGAAAGGCTTATCATTGTTGAAGAAACATTAAAAATCATCAAGGAAGAACCTGGTAAATCCATAGAAAACGGAGTAAGAGAAATGGAATCGGAATACAAAACAAACAAGGATTTAACGGCATTCTCATCCATAGATACAGATGATTTCTATGAAGCGAAATGAGATTTGGTTAATCAACCTTGACCCCACTATCGGGGCTGAAATCAATAAAACTCGTCCTGCTGTTATTATCAATGATGATAGAATGGGGAGGCTGCCATTGCGGGTTATAGTACCTATAACAGATTGGAAAGATAATTATTCTATGGCACCTTGGATGATAAAAATAATTCCTGATAAATTAAACAGTCTTAATAAAGTTTCAGGCATTGATTGTTTTCAAATTCGTTCTATTTCTCAAACAAGATTTGTAAAGAAAATAGGTGAGCTATCAGAGGAACAAATGGATTTGATTTCCTTTGCTATGAAATTAGTTTTGAAGATAAATTAATCCGTTTCTCAATAGACTTGAATTACAAATTACTAAGGTTTCTAATCCTTTGAAATTTGAACAGAATTCAATCCCCAATAATTCAATTAAAAACCCAGGGTGCCGAAGGTTTTCAGACATTTCGAGTTTACTATCATTGAAAAACACAATCTTTATAGCTTAATAATTTGTTTAATCCATGAATTAATTTTCTATCAATATTAGTTTAAGACATTTGTATTAAATTTTATTTCTAAACCAATAAATTGAAAATATAATTTCTTCTTCAATGCTTCGTTAATTTCAAGAAACTAACTTAACTTTAACTCTATGAAATTCCCTTCTCTATCAGATTTGGTTAGCAAATCCAGGAACTCTTTTCTTCGCTTTCCTTTTGCTATTTTAATCTCCGCATTAGGGGTTTATTTCTCTATCAAAGCATACAATGCCGACCATTGGCATGGCAAGGAATTGGATTATTTATATGAAGCCATCATGACTTGTGCATTAGGCTTGCCATTGTTTGTGGCACTCACGTTATTAATGGAAAGAAGGCACGATAAAATGTTGATGAAAGCGGGTATTCAGCTATTAGCATCAGGTTTATTAGTCCTTTATTATTTATCCATCAAAGGTCATATCCTTAGCGAAGATATTGTGCGGTTTTTTGTGTTATGTGCCGGCTTTCATTTCTTCGTTGCCTTCGCTCCTTTCATCATCAAAGGTGAGGTTAATGGCTTTTGGCAATACAACAAAACATTATTCCTCCGGTTCATTCTTACTGCCCTCTATTCGGGTGTATTATTCGCGGGATTAAGTATAGCATTGCTGGCAATTAAAAACCTTCTCGGCATTCATGTTCCTGACAAATACTTTTTCTATCTATGGGTCTCCTTAGCCGGTATCTTTAATACCTGGTTTTTCCTTGCCGGAGTGCCTGAATCTATTGATGAATTGGATCTTTCAGAAGAATATCCCAAAGGTTTAAAAATCTTTACGCAATTCGTTTTGCTTCCATTGGTAACGGTGTATCTTTCGATACTTTACCTCTATATTTTCAAGATTATTTATCATCAATCCTTGCCAAAAGGATGGGTATCCTGGTTAGTTATTTGCTTTAGCACTGTTGGCGTTTTATCACTCCTGCTGATCTTTCCTGTCAAGGATAAAGCAGGCAATACATGGATAAAGATTTATTCCAAATGGTTCTATATAGTTCTGTTTCCCTTGATAGTCCTGATGTTTGATGCCATCATTACAAGGATTAAGGCGTATGGTATTACCGAAGACAGATATTATGTTTCGCTGCTCGCATGCTGGCTGACTTTTATCGCGATATATTTTACTTTTAGCAAGCGGAAAAATATCAAATTAATTCCTATAACTCTGGCACTCTGCTGTTTTGTATCGGTATATGGACCTTGGTCTGCGGCAAGCGTTTCAATACATTCGCAATATGGCAGATTAGTTGCGGCACTCTCGAAAGAAAACATGATTCAAGACCATAAAATAATCAAAACTTCCAAGCCCTTGAAAGACTCCGTTTCTACATATATGATGGATCAGATTAATTATTTAGAACAGAATCATGGTGCTAAATCACTCCAGTCATTATTCACCGAAAATCTTGATTCTATAAATCAAAAAACGAAGAAAGAACCTGACTACAGTTATTCATATAATTATGACCTTCAAAATATGATTCGGGAAAAGTATTTGTCGGAGGTTCCATACATACCCATAGATCTTAATGATACAGTCGAGATTCATAAGAAAAAGAATGTACGTTTTGAATCCACTAAGGTTGACAAAACCCCTGATATCATTAAAGGATACGACTATATGATGAATGTTGATGAGGACTTAAATGACTTCATTTCCAATTTTCCATCAGTAAGTATCAATGATGAAAAAGGGAACCAGATTCGATACATAACAGTCTTTAATAAAGATACTAAAAACATGATTTTTATTGATGCTGATCTAAATAAATGTTTCATAGATATTGGAGCTTATGTCACCTTGAAATTAAAGGCGAAGAACAAGTCTTTAATCCCTGATAATACCACCTATTTTTATTACCCTGAAGACAGTCTGATAATTACAAAAGAGACTCCTGAAATGAAGGTGGCTTTAAAAATTAAATCCCTTGACTTTATTGTGAAAGATGATACGATAAGCTTAGGAAGAATCTCTGCTTCTGCGCTGACAAGGTAGAAATAGTATCCCATTTCTTCAAATTATCCGTTCCATCTAAGTTGTTATCAATCGCCTGACTGGCTAAAAGTTTCAACACTCCAGATTATTGAAAAACATCTTTTGGGTGTTTATAAATACTCTTTCCATTAAAGGAAAAACAATTTAAATTAACCTCTTGTATTCGTTTTGTTTTTGAATACTTCTTCTTGATTTATCGAATGATTGAAGCCCAATCTCTCCGAGCTTCAAGATTAGTTATTGTGGCTCCACAATCCTTAAGATTTTTATTCAGGCGTTTATAAAATTCATTGCCAAATTTAATATATTCTTTTTGTCTTTCAGGAACAAAATTATTTTTAATTAATGCCGCTTGCAGCTTATCAGAGTGCTCACTGATCATCATTTGCAAAGCAACATCAAGACATAGATAAAAAAGGACTGTTTGAAAGAAAGTAAGTTGTATCTCTCCTTTTTCTATCTCCATATAATTCGCTTTTAAAGTAAGGTAAAATGGCTCTATGATAGGACATTCGGAGACAGCTTCCCAATTGTGTTTATGATCAAAAGCATTATTATGAAAAAGTATCTCATCAAGAATCATAAAGGTGCCTTTTGTTATCAATATCGTATTCTCGCCGAAGGTCATTGGCTGTGGATCATTTTTCATTTTATTATTGTTAATATCATCCTTTTTTCGCGAACCAAAATACTGATTTATCACATGTTGACTATGCATTTTTAATTGTTCATCATTAGCTGGTATCGAACCATCAAATTCAATGTTGTGAACTTTGCATTGTTCAGTAAATCTTTCGTTACAATTTATTATAGCTTCTTCTATAATAACCGACAAAACCGGAATTGAAAATAGTTCTTCCTCCTTGCAATGCAATAAAAAACTGGAACGTACTTTTATCTCTGCAATAGGCAATATTCCCATGCCATAATCTATGTGCATTTTCCACTCATCACCTTCATGATGCTCATAATCATAATTGAAATTTGCGTAGCCCTGCATTTCCCCTTCTTTATGCGTCAACCCTGCGATTATTGAATCAGGATGCGTTATCGGTTTAGGTTCAAATTTAATGACATAATTCCTGAATTCTTCAATACCAATATTCATATTTCCAACGATGGCGTTTAGCTTCCCGGATTGATGTCTTCTTTCATAAGAACATTCAATTAATGAAGGGGTAAATAATCTTATATTGGCATAACGATGCAACATAGAGGGCTTAAAATTCGGTATCAACGGCAAGGGCAATTTTTCTTCCATGTTTTTGTCAAGACAAATCGCCCTGGTATGTGCCAATGCAACATCCATAAGTATCGAAATAATAAAATTTTTGTTACTGTAATCATTATAGAAACCCACTCTAAAAACATTTCTTGTCTTAATCATAAAGGCATAATTATCCTTATCCGGTCTGTAATAAAGTATGGCATCTATAGTCAATTCATGATGACCATTAGCATCAATATCACCCATGAAAATTTCAAATTCAGGTTCCCAAAACATGGATGAATTCTGATCAAAAGAAAATTTTACTTCCCATTCCAAAAGCTTTATCTTTTGTTTACGATACCCGAAATTTATTTCTTTATTTGTTTCCATTTATCCCCAGATATTAATGATATATTCTTGTACTTTATTGCCAAATTGTTCAGGTCCGATGTGTTGGAGATTATAATTCTCCAAGGCTGTTCCGGCAGCTCTATATGCAAACCAACCTGCACAATGCTCTACAGCAATCGTATGCAAATGAAGATAAAATTCCGGCGTAACTTCCGACAATTTAAGGATTCTGATTTCGTATTGAGTAGTTGCAGTAATTGAAGCAAGAAATTCTTTTGAAACATCATCCTTCAGGATAAATTTTATATACACAGCAAGCGATTCATATCTTTTATGTGATACGGGATCTCTTTCAAAATTCTTTTCAAGGTCCATACTAATACCGATAGAAATTTTATCAATCTTTCCTCTGAATTTCTCCAATTCAGGACTAAAAATAATTTCTTCCAATTCTATGGAAACTATTTTCAACTGCTCTTTAAGGGATTCAACACTCATAATTTATTTTTTTAATTTATTTGAAATGCACCGAACCCTCTTATTTTCAGGGCGGGCAAAGCTAACCTAATTTAAGTTAGTAGAAAGAAACTTTGAAAACTTTACGAAATAACTTTGCTTCTTTGCGTTAAGTTTTTTT
>JABDAW010000062.1 GCA_013288905.1 Bacteroidota bacterium
GTTATCGGCAGGAGCACCGGTATAAGCGGCACTAAGGTCATGCAGGAGCGAAGAACGGTGTGTCGGTAGAGCTTAATTCATCGGCATCTATGGATATGGCGAATAAACTTCCTGCCATGCAAAATCAATATGGACAGGGTAGTAACGGGATATATTACGGACCCACTTCTGCAAATACCGGAGCTGCCTATTCATGGGGACCTGCCATAGATACTTTATTCTGGAATGGCGTTCCAAATCAATGGGATGCTCATGGTAATATCATTGGCGCAACTCAAGCCGCACATACTCCCGGAGCGATTCCTGTTACGCCCTATAATCCTGAAGATTTCTTTGTAACAGGGAATACTTTTAATAACAATATCGCTGTATCATCTTCTTCAGAAAATTCCGGTTACAGGATGTCCATCGGCAATGTCAGCCAAACAGGTATTGAGCCTGGAACGGATTATTACAAAACCAATGTCAGCCTTAGCGGAGATATAAATCTTTCCAAGAAAATTAAAGTAAGCGGCATCGTAACTTATATCAAATCTTCTAAAGATGAAGAAGGGCATGGCACCGGACAAGAAGCTATTAAAGGTCCGTTTATTACGCCGCCTACTTTTGATAATAAAAATGGTTCTAATCACCCGATTAATGATTCTTCGGCTTATGTACTTCCTGCGCCTCTTTCGACGGAATGGCTGGAGCGGAATTACAGTGCAGGTATCGGTGGTCCCAATTACCTTGGCTATGATAATCCTTATTGGGATGCGAATATGAATCCCTTCCATCAGGATTTGGACAGGGTCATCGGCTCTATGGTGGCGGAATATAAACTATGTGATTGGATGACTATTACCTACCGCCTCGGTGGCGATGTTTATGAGCAAAATGAAAGCCAGGCTGTTAATACATTCGGGTTAATCAATGAGGGTTCTATCACCCAGCAAGATTATTATAATTCGCAATTCAACTCTGATTTTATTATCAATATGAAAAAGAAAATCAACAAAGATTTTTCTGCTTCTCTGATTCTTGGTCAAAACTATTTCACAACATTCAGCAATCTTAATTCGATGTCAGGCACCAACTTTGTTCTTCCTACCTATTTCAGTTTTTCTAATGCTCAAAACTTCACTGCATCAAAATCAGAGACTGAAATTCGCCGCTCTGCCTGGTATGGCGAAGCTGATTTAGGTTTTAAAGACCAGCTTTATCTTTCCTTAACCGGAAGAGATGAGACCTCTTCTACTTTGCCTGTGGATAATGATAACTTCTTCTATCCTTCGGCGAGTTTGAGTTGGGTATTTACCGAGCCGCTTGGGTTGTCGAGCAATAAAATATTTCCTTATGGCAAGGTGCGCTTCTCTTATGCCGATGTCGGCAAAGACGCGGCTCCTCACAGCCTTCAAACCTATTATGCCGGGGCTTCCGGCTTTCCATACAATGGTGATGCGGGATATGTTTTGAGCCAGACCGTCGGCAATCCTAATCTGATTCCTGAACGCACCACCTCTTATGAAACCGGTATTGATTTGGCATTCTTCCAAAACAGAATCAGTATAAATGCTACTTATTACAATGAAAAAAGTTCTGATATTATCGTGAATGTGCCTATCGCGTACAATACCGGATTCAGCAGTGCTACCTTGAATGCAGCGACCATTACCAACAACGGTTATGAGTTATCCCTGAATACCACTCCGGTAAAAATGAAGAATGGTTTTGTATGGAATCTGAACTTCAACTGGAGCAAAAATAATAATTTGGTTACGGCGATTTATCCCGGCATTACCAGCCAAGGCATCACTCCTTTCATTGGTGCTGGTAATGGTATTGCAATTTATGCAGGTACAGGCTATCCTTACGGGGTGATTGCGGGCACTACTTATCAAAATTCCATTCTTAATAATTTAAGCTCTCCGGTATTGATTGATGATGTTAAAACCGACGCTGGTTATGGCATGCCCCTCGTGTCCAGCAAGGATACTGCTATCGGGAATATTCAACCTAAATGGCTCGGTTCTATGGTGAATAATTTTTCTTATAAAGGTTTTACGCTGGGAATTCAAATTGATGTTCGCCATGGCGGGCAAATATTTGAAGGCACAGAAGCTATTATGGATTATTATGGAACCGGAATTGCCACTGCCAACCGGAATTCTTCAACCGTCTTCAGCGGTGTAATGGGGCATCTGAATGCTGCGGGGCAGGTAGTTCATTTTGATGCCAATGGAAATGTAGTTGCAGGTCCTGGAAATGCCAATACCATGTCTGCCGTTGAAAACGAATATTACTGGCAACATATCGGGACTCAAGATGGTGGGGCGGGTCAAAATACCATTCAGGATGGCGGATATGTCAAGCTGCGCCAGTTGAGCCTTACCTATCAATTGCCGCAAGCCGTTGTTCATAAATTGCACCTGCAAAAAGTCGCCATTACATTCTATATGAACAACATTATTCTTGCTGCCAAATCTACCGGTGTTGACCCTGAAACCAGTAATATGGGACCTACGAATGGGCAGGGAATGGATTACTTTAATACGCCTGGTATCAAGAGCTACGGGCTTCGTTTAAATGTTGGAATCTGACAAAATGGCAACTATCGGCGTGACTTATTCACGTGACGGACTGACTTATTTACGCGGTGGTCTGACTTATTCACGTGACGGACTGACTTATTCACGTGACGAAGCGACTTATTCACGTGACGGACTGACTTATTTACGCGGTGGAGTGACTTATTCACGTGACGGCGCGACTTATTTACGCGGTGGAGTGACTTATTCACGTGACGGAATGACGTATTTAGTGGCAATAATAGCTCAACAACCATCTAAAACCTTAATAGAAAGCAAAGACATGACAGACTATATAACCTTATTTCCTTATTTAATCATCCGCAATAAGGTAATAAGGTTTGATTCACCTTTGTTTCGTTTTCTACTAAGGTTAAACAAATTTCCTAATCTTTATTAATCATTAAAAATAAAACAATAATACCATGAACAAAGAAAAGTACCTTCTATTAACAATAGCCATCGGAATGATGCTGCTGATTTCTTCTTGCAAGAAGTCCTTCTATACCGATGCCAATATCAATAAAAACGTCCCTCCCTATGTGGCTCCCAGAGACCTGCTGCCTCCTATAGAAGTTAATATTGGGAATAATCAGGGAGGTAATCTTGGTATTAGCTATTTTACTTCTTTGTTCACACAACAAACCGCCGGTATTACTACCGCTGCCATTCAATATTATAATTATACATTTACAGAAACCAATTTCGAGAGTAGCTGGTCAGGATGCTACATCAGTTGCATGGAAAATTGCAAGAATTACATCCAGGTTTCTGATGCCGGGAATTATTACGGACACAGTGGTATCGGGCGAATATTGCTGGCTTATGAATTGCAAACGACCGTTGATTGCTGGGGCAATATCCCCTATTCGCAAGCCTTTCAAGGCACTGCCAACATAAATGCCAAGTATGATACGGATGTATCCGTTTATACCACCATCACACAATTGGTATATGATGGCATTAATAAATTAAATCAAAACGCTCAATCACTTGCAGGTAATCAGCCGGGCGCGGAAGATTTTATTTATAAAGGAAATATGGCAGAATGGATCAAGTTTGGGAATGCGATATTAGCCCGAATCTTCATTCATCAAAGCAAAGGAAATGCTGCAATGGCAGATTCTGCAATGGCTCATGCGTCCTTGTCTTTCGCCGGCAATGCCGATAATGCACGATTGGTTTATACCTCGCCAACAACTTTTTGTCCCTGGTATAATACTGCAATCGGGCACACGCTGTATTATGCATATCTAAACTATCCTACCCCGACTACTTTTGGTGGAATGCTTTCCTCATCGAATGACCCTAGATACAGTGTTTTAATTGATAGCATTGCAGAAGTGAATACCCAAAATGGCTTGGCTGCTTATTATGGAAGTCAGTCTTCTCCCATTGAATTCATCACTTATGATGAAATGCAATATGTCATCGCCGAAGCTAATATCAGAATCTCAAACAGCGTGAATGCTGCGGCTCAAACAGCTTTTGCTAATGCCCTGAATGCAAATATGAGTAAGTTTGGAATTGCATTTCCTGCCGATTCCAGTTATCTGGCGCAGCATGGCACGATAACGGGTGCTACGGTTGCAGGAGCATTGGACTCTATTGGCTACCAGGAATATATTTCGCTCTATCTCAATCCCGAAGCCTGGACTTCCTGGCGAAGGTTCGGCTATCCTGTTCTTAACCCCGCTGCCGGAACTAATGGGGTTCCACGCAGATTCCTGTATCCCCAAACAGAATATTCGTACAACAGTGCCAACACTCCTGCATCCACACTTTGGCTTCCGAAATTGTTTTGGGATAATTAACATATCAAATTTTAATTGTATCATTGCGCCCTTGCTTTATTCAATTATGCCTTACCAAGTTTCTAAAATTTAAAATATATAATAACAAAAAAATTAATTAAAATGAAAAAAAACCTTACCTTAGTTATCGCCATCCTGCTATTTTCAAGAATAGCTTTCAGCCAAATCACTCTTGATTCAGCTAACGTTCCATTCCCAACTGACACGGTTCATTTGAATGGGTACACAACCTCGCTTACTCCAAACCCTCTCGTGGGGACTAACCAAACCTGGAATTACGGTTCTTATGTTCCGAATGCTTCTGCAACTAATGATTATGCTGTAGAAACCGACACCTTCTTTACCCATCATGGTATTGAAGCAAATGTATCTACTTCAAAAAATTTGAATGCCACCACGTATTACGACCTTTACGAGGAGTTGGATTTCAACAGCAGTGGAGCGTATGGAGCAGGAATACATATTCCGGCGCAGGGATATTCATTGACTGCTATCACAGGTGGTGCCAATGATAGTTTGAAATTTGCTGACCAGACTTATCGTTTGACTTCCTTTAGAAATCATATTTCCTTTCCTTGTACCATCAACACTGCATGGAGTAGCACGAGTTATCGCACAGCTAATTTTCACCTGACTGTTGTTGCCGATGCTTTAAATAATGCTCCCGGTGAACACACTTATAATCTTATAAGCAAGGATACCATTGTAGGTTGGGGAAAAATGTCGGTCTATACTTCCAATGGTCCAAGCATTCAATATGATGTATTGATGGATAAAGCATCAGTATATAGTCTTGATAGTTTTTATCTCTATGGAATGCCTGCTCCTTCAGCATTACTGAATGCCTTTAGCGTTACGCAAGGACAACAATCAGGGTTGCAATATTCTTATTATTTTTATCGTCAGGGGTACTATAATTATCTGGCAAAGTTTAATTATGGAAGTGATAGCACTTATACCACTCCTTCATCGCAGTATTTCTCCAAAGACAATGTAACAACAGGTATTGCTGAAATAAACGGTATTCAATATTCTACTCTTGTATTTCCGAATCCTTCCAACGGCAATGAAATCAATGTAAAAATATTCGGCAAGACCTTTGCATTAAACCAATACCAGATTGTTGATGTGTTAGGAAGAATAATTCAACAAGGAATTCCTTCGATGCAAAATGGCGATTTGGTAAAGGTCTCCTTAAACAATAATATCGAAAACGGATTCTACTTCTTGAAAGTAATTGACAAAAACAACCAGGAGGTGGTAACCGAGAAAATTTTGATACAGAGGTAGGTAATTATTAAAGGAATTTTTTAGATTAATATACCTGAAAGGCTTGAAAAAAACCTTTCAGGAAATGCGTGAATGCTTTTGATACTTTAAAGGAAGGCTGAAAAAGCCTGCCTTTAAGGAATGTCGGAATTATGTAAGTTATTTATAGAATTATGTAACTGATGACTGGAGGAATGGTTGTAATTTTGCGGCATGAAAAAGAATATGAATTATGAGGATGAGAAGCCCTTTGAAAGTATTGAGGATGCAGAGGAGGAGGAATATCTGCCGAGTGATGGGAATATATATGCTTCTGAATTGATAGCGGCATACAAGTGTGGTGATAAAGGGGCTTTCGGGAAACTTTGCGGGATATACAGGAAATGGATGAAGACGCTGAATTATTTTTATTATGATAAGAATGATGAGAAAGCAGAGGAGGCTACGGATGATCAATTGTTAATAGTTTCGAATAATATTTTGGATGGGAGGTATGTTGAGCAGATGAAGTTTGAGGGATATTTGCGTAATGTGGTTCGGAACAATCATAAGAAAGATCCTAAAGAATTAAAGACTGTTGGATATAATGAGAATGCTCAATATAATGACGGGGAGGCTAAGTGGGATGAGGTGCTTTTTGACGGGGGTGATGCTTTTGTTCTTGACAGGAATGAGGGTGATGATTGGGATTATGAGAGGATGACTAAAGGTTTTGATTTTTATGGAGGGGTGGATTTGAAAAAAATAAAGATAGAAAAGATATATGCTGCCATTGATACTTTGAGCAAAGATGATCAGGATATTATTGAGATGCGAAATTTACATAGTTTATCATGGAAGTTAATAGGAGGAATATATAGTGTTGATGAAAAAAGTATGTCTTCGAGGTATTCTAAAATCATGGAGAAGATTAGAAAAATCCTTGGGATAGAGAAAATAGTTATGGATAATGGACGTACTTTTGGAGGAAATGACATTATAGGGGGGGAAGGGCAAGATAATTAGGAATTATAAATTAAAGATATGGATGCAGGGAAATTAGCGATATTGAAAAGGGCAGCGAAGGGTGAGGCTGTGCTGGTAACCTATAATGGGGTGTTTACTTTGAATGTTAATATGAATGGTAAAAGAACGGAAATCAATAATCGGGTATTATTGATAAAGGGTTATGATGTTATTGCTAAGGGTGCTGTGGCAGGATTGACTAATACGAAGGACCTTAATTGTTTGATAATGGGCGGACAGGGGATAACATTGGTGAGCCAGATGATTGAATATTATAAGGCTCCGGCTACTGCTAACCCTACTAAATTGGGTCAAATAAGTTTTTCGCTTACCGATTTGACTAAGGGTGCTACGGGTGATATTACTGATAAAAACACGATAGTGAGTAACATGTTTCATAGTTGTGTGGCTGATATGATTTTGAAGTTTTATCCTGTTACTACATTGATGGATACGAATTATTCTACTGCTATTACTAATTATAATAATGCTGTGCCTGGATTTGGAAATGGTGAAGTGGTGAGGGAGGCGGCTAATGCGCAGATAGCTATTGAATGTAAGACTTTGACGAATGCTAACTTTCCATCTATGAAGAATTTTGTTTTTGGATATAAGGAGGGTAATGCGATGTTTTATTCTCAAATAGAGATTGCATATAAATCGGCTTCGACCACTGCGAGAAAAAAATGTATTGAACTGCATGTGGCTGAAAGTACCACGGGTATTGATGTTACCGAATATGATGTTTTATTGGTGGGTTCTGACGGGACACCCTATAAAAGGATTGGGAACAAGAAGGGATTGTCTCTTTGGAATTCTTTGAAGACGGATGTGTATACTATGATATTGAAGAGGGCTGGGTATATTGATAAAACGATTATAGGGATTGGATATACTGCCGGGAAATTTATGAAGATAGATACTACGATGGTTATCGGGGTTAATCCTGTAATGAGTGATAAGGTTGAGAAAGTGGCTGTCGTAACTGCTGCTACCGATAAGGATACTAAAATCACGGAGGTTGATAATGCGGATAATGAGGAGGAGGAGGAAACTGAAGAAAAATTATAAATTAGGAATTATAAATTAAGAATGCCTTCTGGGAAACCGGGAGGCATTTTTGTTTTTTCATCCTTTTATGACAGCATCCGCTTTTTGCGGTGCTGCAATAAAAGGATGAGGATAAATAGTATTATTGACCATAACCCCCGAAGGCAACCCTTCTGCTTTTTACTCAATAAATATAGTTTATAATCCTTAATCTTTAACCTTAAATTATTTAATAAATTAATAAGGAAATTTTTCCGTTCTTTGCGGTATTAAATATACCTCTCTATATTATACCCCATATCAAATGGTTCATGAAGATAAAAAACATTGGAATATCTAAACTGACATTTCTGCTCATCGGCTTTTTTGTGTATTCCTCAGTGCTTTTTAATCAACGCTGGAAGACTGACTCGGTCATTGCAAATGATGTATGTTTTTATTATGTATATCTTCCGGCGGCATTTATTTATCACGATCTTACCTTTAATTATATCAATGATAAACTTCCTCCCGAAGTACTGAATAAATCCGGTAGATGCACCACCGAAGATGGCAAGCATCATTATACAAAGATGGCATGTGGCTACGCGATAATGCTTACGCCGTTTTTCCTCACGGCACATTTATTAGTTACACTCTTTGGCGAACATGCAAATGGTTATTCTTATATGTATAGCATGTTTATCTGTTTAGCTACGTTAATTTATTTCCTTATCGGTTTGTTTTATTTAAGAAAAACTTTGCTGCGATTCTTTGGCGAAAAGACCACCGCCTATGCCCTCCTTGCCATTGCATTAGCCACCAATCTTTATACTTATACTACCTATTCCTTAGACTGTGCGCATACATTTAGTTTTTGTGCAATAAGTATTTTTATCTGGCTTAGTATAAAATGGCACGAAGCCCCGACGTTCAAACTCTCTATACTCATCGGGCTTCTTCTTGGATTGATAACCCTCATTCGCCCATCAAATATTGTAATTATTATTTTCCTGATGCTCTATGGAATCATTAACAGAGAATCTTTCAGGAATAAAATCCGAATGTTTTGGGAACATAAAACGAAGGTATTAATAATAGTGTTTTGCTTCTTTATTGGAATTTCACCGCAGCTGATTCTTTGGAAAATACAGACCGGGCAATTCATCTATTATTCTTATGGAGACGAAACCTTCTTCTTTTTGCATCCTCATATTTTTAAAGGATTATTCAGTTTCCGGAACGGATTATTTATCTACACTCCAATTTTGATTTTGGCTATTCCCGGATTATTCTTTGCATGGAAGAACAAGAAACAATTCTTTATCGCTACACTAATCTTCATTGCTGTAAATTTTTATGTCGTCTTTAGTTGGTGGTGCTGGTGGTATGGTGGAAGTTTCAGTATTCGACCCATGATAGACAGTTATGCTTTGATGGGATTGCCCTTGGGAGCTTTTTTTCAGGGCTTCGGAAGGATAAATAATTTAACTAAGAATATTCTTATATCTCTTCTGGTAATTTTTATTTTATTAAATCAATTCCAAACCCTTCAGGTACAAACCGGAGTAATGCATTATTCAGATATGACTTTCAACACTTACAAAAAGATTTTCGGAAGGCTCGCCTTTCCAAAAGGATATATGGAAAGCCTTGAGCACCCTGATATTGACTATGCAATGATTGGTCTCCCTGAAAGAAACTATTCAGATTCATTCCCTTTTCTTAATGGTGGCGAAAGAAGTAAGGTTCTAATTATTGCATCTAATGGAAAATATGTTTGTGCAGATCATGACCGTCAAGGTTTAATGATTGCAAACAGGGATGTAGCTGAAAAATGGGAAGAATTTGATGTTGTGATGGAAATGTTTGCAAGAGCAAAATTCATTTCCTTTGAAAACAAATATGTCTGTGCCGATCCTGATTCCAAGAATATGCTCCTTGCAAACCGCGACCGACCAGGTGAATGGGAATTGTTTTGGGTATTTCCTTTGGGCAATAATAAATTTGCTTTGAAAACAAGAACAAATAAAAAGTTTATTAAGATTAATCCCTCAAACAATAATATTCTTGAAGCCACCTCCGATAGCATTTCAGTTAATGAAACCTTTGAAATAATAGCTCAATAATCATGAATGAAAAACTTCCCAAATATTTAGATTGGTTGATTCCGATATTGACTTGTTTCATAGGTCTTCATTTCACCATCCTCGGTATTTGCAAATATAATTTGTCAATGATACCGGGCGATCTGGGTGATGCACGTTTCAATATGTATGTCCTTGAACACGGTTATCAATTCATCACTCGACAGGTTCATTATTTCTGGGGTGCGCCTTTCTTTTATCCTTATCCGCAGGCGATTGCTCTATCGGATAATTTACTTGGAAGCATGCCTATTT
Source organism: Bacteroidota bacterium (assembly GCA_013288905.1). Taxonomy (GTDB): domain Bacteria; phylum Bacteroidota; class Bacteroidia; order AKYH767-A; family JABDAW01; genus JABDAW01. The sequence continues at coordinate 10,087 of JABDAW010000062.1, forward strand.
ATGCAGTTTTCCGGGTTCTTTCATTCGACAGGGAAACTTCCTTTCAATTTTGGTTTATCGCTGTTTGTATTCTTAATTTCTTTGTCACATTCTATGTTTTAAAAAAACTCACCAATCATTCCATACTTGCATCTGCAGGGGCATATATATTTGCTTTTTCAATATTTCTTTTCTGCCAGTCTCATCATGCACAAACCTTTCCAAGATTCATCATGCCATTGGTTATTTATTGGATCATTTGCTACTTCAAAGACTTTAAGTTGAAATACTTTTGGTTTATATTGTTAGGAATCATTTATGAGTTCTATTGTGCCATGTATCTCGGGATTTATCTGTCTTTATGTTCATTTATTCTATTCCTGATTTTATTTATTCTGAATTATAAGGAAGCCTTAACCAAAGGGCTCTTAACATTAAAATATCTTTTGAAAATTCTTTTACCTATTGCAGTTTCTATCCTTCTTATTATCCCACTTGCTTATCCGTATTGGAAACTTTATTCTGCGACCGATGTCAGATCTTTTAATAACATTTTCCAGACTCTCCCAATTTTCATATCCTATTTTTCCGCTCCCAAAGCATCTGTTACATGGGGCATGTTATTTACTGTAGGAATGAGGGATAATTGTCCTTGGTGGGATCAGCAATTATTTGTTGGGCTGATTCCATTGCTGGGATTAATTGCTTCAATAGTTTATTTCTTTAAAAGGGACTTTGTAAAGAACAACCGAACTTTATTTTCCATAGTATTTACCCTTCTTCTCTGCATCTTATTAACCATGCGATTTGGCAATTTCACGCTCTTCAAATGGCTTTTCAAAATACCGGGTATCTCTTCCATGGGAACGGTACCACGTATTATGAATATGCTCCTTCTTTTCTTCGCGATGATTCCATGTCTGTTAATAAATTCAATAATTAAGAAAAAGAAAACGCTTTGGTTTTCTATGCTATTGATTGCCGTCATTCTTGATAATTTCTCAAACCCTTCCTTAGATGAACCATTCAATAAGTTGCAAGCTCAAAATAGAATAACTCCCATTGTCGAACAACTTAATAAGGTCAACTGGGAGGAAAAAGATGCCTTTGCATATATTCCTAAAAGCGGCAATGAAGTCGAGATACAAATTGATGCCATGTTAGCAAGTCAGCTTGTTCATAAACCTTGCGTCAATGGATACTCCGCTTGTGCTCCGCCTAACTTTGATAGTTTTTGGAGAATGTTTAATCAAGAAACCTTGTATCACTGGCTTGATCTTAACAACATCAATCATGATGATATTGTCGAGATTCATTAGTAATATCTTTTATTTTCTCCTCGGCATTTTCTTTGGACATTATTAAATCAATAAAATTATTTTTACTGTTCATGTTAAATTCATGCTAACATTCTAATTTTGCATTATTAATAACAAATAAAATATATAAAAATGAAGAACCTGATTCTTGTAATTGCCGCAATTTGTTTTGCCGCAATCGTTTCTGCGCAGAGCTCAACAACTCCTGCTGCCAAACCAGCTGCTACTCCAGCAACTGCTTCTGCTAAAGCCACTCCAGCTTCTTGGTATGGTTGTCCAAAATGTGACTTCACAAGTCAGAAAGAAGGCAAATGTCCACATTGCCAAGCTGCTCTTTTGAAAGACCACACTTATTTCTGCACAGATGGTACTACTTCTGACAAAGCAGGAAAATGCAAGGACGGTAAAGACATGGCAATGGTTGATTGTAAAGCAAAAATGATGAGCGCACGTGCTAAGCAAAAAGCTGCTACACCTGCAACTGCTCCAGCACCTGCTCCTGCACCAACTCCTACTAAATAAGTTAAGTTTTTAACTTCCTTAGTTTAAAGATTAAACCACCGGATGAAAATTCCGGTGGTTTTTTTTGTGCCTTCAAAAATGCCCTGCCGTTTATTTATCTTTGCGGTCTTAAATAATTAAATATATTTCGATATGCCTATTTTGATTTTCTTTATTTGCCATTGGTATCTTTCTTTGTTCACCCAATCTTTCTTCCTTCATCGCTATGCTGCTCATAAGGCTTTTACGATGTCTAAAGGTGCTGAAAAATTCTTCTTCTTTCTTAGCTTTATCTTTCAGGGAGCTTCCTACCTTAGCCCTAAGGGTTATGCTTCATTGCATAGGATGCACCATTCTTATGCTGATACGGAATTAGATCCGCATTCACCGCAATATTCCAAAAACTTATGGGATATGATGTGGAAAACAAAATTGATTTATTCAAATATCTATTATGAAAGAATAGACCTCGATACCCATTTTACATCTGATATTCCGGAATGGAAATGGATGGATAAGGTGGCTGATTCATGGTGGTCACGCATTGCATGGGGCATCTTTTATATTTCTTTTTATATTGGTTTTGCTACTCATTGGTGGATGTTTTTATTGTTGCCCATTCATTTCCTGATGGGTCCTTTTCATGGGGCTATCATCAATTGGTTTGCTCATAAATTAGGATATGTATCCTTCAAGATGAAGGATACTTCGAAGAATCTTTTATTCATAGATTTCCTGATGCTGGGCGAGAGTTATCATAACAATCATCACCGTTATCCGAAGAACCCAAACTTCGGGAAACGCTGGCATGAATTGGATCCTATCTACCCGGTAATAATTTTATTCAACTGGATAGGGCTGATAAAACTGAAGAAGCAAATAGCGACTTAAAGTTTTTGATTTACGATTTAACAGCTTGTAAATCGTAACTTATTCCATTATCATTTTCCCAATAGAGATCATCTCTTGATTCTCATCAATGAGTTTATAGAAATACATACCGGAGGGCAGGTTATTACGGTTAATGGTGATTTGTTGATTGGGTAGAGACGTTCCATGGAATGTCTCTACTTCCTGACCAAGAAGGTTGTAGATGAATAAGGATGGGTTATGATAGGTGCCTTGAAGGGTGAGGGTTGTAGTGGTGGTGAAGGGATTGGGGGAGATTGTAATAGTTGTTTCATGATCAGAAATTTGATTTATACCCGCTGAAAGATAGCACCCAATAGTATCTATTGGCATAAAATCAAAAAGTCCTAAAACCACATTATCATATCATCATAAATATGTGAAGCTATCATGCTGGAATCATTGGTACACCAATAATTATTTTGGAGGCTGGCATTTGAACCATGAAGCACAGTATATTTTACGTCATAAGTAGAACTTCCACAAATCTTATTGCAAAAACAATTTATCATCTCTGTCCCGAACACTATCCCTGTTCCATTATCCTCAATATCATTAAGGGTTATCATGCTCATACCAGAAGTATCTTTTATACCTATTCCATTTGATTTTATCTGGCAATTAATGATTGTATCCTGTGAAAGGAAATTTGTAAATCCAAAATAAAGATTCGAATCAATAATACTATTTCTTACCGAACCCCCGAGACAAAATATTCCTGTATCATTCAGCGAAATTACACAACTATCAACTACAGAATATTGATGGGGCATACTTAATCCTAATCCATTATTTTTAATAACACAGTTGCTAATCTGGTATAGCGGGTTTATGCCTACTTGATTTGAATCAATAACACAATTCCTAATTATTCCATAAGATTCGGCACCTATTCCATTATTTAATATCGTGCTATTCTGAATATATCCGTGATAGCCGGAAAAGCCAACATTGTTGTTATTTTTGAAAATACAAGAGTCAACATAGCTCACACCGGATGAATTCCCAAAACCATAATTATTTAAATAGAATATGGAATTTTTGAGAAATACGGTATCGTTTGATAGATAATCAAATCCGATTCCATTGGTGGAATAACTAACACTTACGTAGTTAAATTGAGAAGTCATCGTCCCTCCATTAATCCAAATTCGCCCCCAAATTCCAGGCATCGGATTTGAGGAATTACTTGTAAAAATTATTGAATCGGTAATAGTCCCGATAGCAATAATTGCAGCCTGTCTCAGCTCCATAAATTTTAAACTATCAAATTTCACCACTACCCCGGGTTCAATTGTTAAGGTCACTCCCGGAAAAACAACAATGGTGTCCGTCACAATATATGGGCTATTTATTTGCGTCCATGTAGTGTTTGCGTAGATGCCACCGCTCACATTCATAGCCTTTGCGCTCAAGCCTGCTATGGCGAATGCAAATAAAATCATAAGTACATTTTTAGTTTTCATAATGAATACTTTTAAATTATTAAAAAGCAAAATTAGGAAAATAGAATTCAAACCCGCAAAAGACAATGAAAAAAGCTGCATATATATAACTACCGTGTACCCATATCTTTTTATAAAGGAAAAAGGAAGAAAACAATAATGAATATTGAACAAGGAATTTTGAATATTGAAATTCGTTAACGATGAATATAGTTGTATGCTGACTTCTTTTCTTCTAAATTTAACCTTCTAAATCAATATTCAAAATTCCTTGTTCAATATTCAATATTCCTTTTTTAATTTAAAAGATGTGGGTACATGGTAGCTATATAAGGAGTGTTTCAAGCGCATTCCCCTTAAAATCCACGTTTTTTTCCTTGTCGAAGCTTCCATTTCCTTCCATACACGTCTATGGCAGGCAAAGCTTGCTGCCGATGCCTCCCAGATACGTCTCCGGAAGCTTTCGGATGCTGCCGATGCCTCCCATAGACGTCTCCGAGAGCTTTCGGATGCTGCTGATGCCTCCCATACATCCATTTTGGAGGCATCGGCAGCAAGACATG
>JABDAW010000063.1 GCA_013288905.1 Bacteroidota bacterium
GGATAATGGTTCCCATCCTACTTTTATCACTCATCAGCGTGTATGTGATAATAGAAAGGTTCGTAGTGATAACAAAGGCAAGAAAGATAGAGCCTGGATTTATCAATATGATCAAAAACTTCATGTTAAGCGGGAACATAAATGCAGCAATAGAGATGTGTCGTAACTCATCAAGTCCCGATGCCAAGATGATAGGGAAAGGACTTTCAAGAATGGGACGACCAATAGTTGATATAGAAAAGGGAATGGAAGCAGTGGGCAAACAAGAAGTTTATAAGCTCGAAAGAAATCTGAACATACTATCTATAGTAGCAGGAATTGCACCTCTATTTGGTTTTATCGGAACAATATTAGGAGTTATCAAAATCTTTTATAATATTTCATTAGCAGATAATATCAGTATCGGATTAATAAGTGGAGGACTGTACCAGAAAATGGTAACTTCTGCTGCGGGATTGATGGTAGGGGTATTTGCATTTATCTTTTATCATTGGTTGAATATAATGGTGGATAGAATAGTTCACCGAATAGAATTAAATGGTGCAGAATTCATAGACATTATTCACGAACAAGGCAAATGAATCTGAGAAAAAGAAGCGGATTGCGTGCGGAGGTCAGTACCTCTTCATTGAATGACATTATGTTTTTTCTTTTGTTGTTTTTCCTGATTATTTCTACGTTAGTGAATCCAAGTGTTATCAAGATTAATCTTCCAAGCAGCAAGAAATCACAGACGATGAACAAACAAAGCATCACTGTTGATGTTTCAAAAGACTTAAGATATTTCGTGAATAATGTTTCTGTTCCTGTTGATAAATTAGAAAATGTTTTGGATAGAGAATCTAAAAGATTGAACCAGGGAACCATCATCTTGAGACTTGATAAAGCTTTGTCCATACAGGATTTGGTAGATTTGATGACTATAGGATATAAGTTGAATTTAAAAATGGTTCTTTCAACACAACCAAAGAATTAAAATGGTAGTAGCAGAAAAGAAGAATAGAATTACTCCATTCCTTGGAACATTAATTTTTCATACTATTTTATTTTTAATTTTTTATTTGGTAGTATTTCATACACCTATTCCTCCATATCCTGAACAAAGCGGTTTCGGAGTGGAAGTAGCATTAGGAACTTCTGATGAAGGAATGGGAAATACTCCCGGAGAACCTGCTCCTTCAAAGAAAGCAGTTGCTGCACCATCAAAGAGCACATCGAAGGATAAATCTTCAACAAATACAGAGAATCCTGTTGCATCACAAAATACAGAAGATAATCCCTATCTCGGGGAATCAAAGAAACAAAAGCAAGAGAAACCAAGAACTTCTAATCCGGCAGCAGAATATAAGAAGAGTCCTAAAGACAACAGCGGCGGAAAAGGTATTACAGGAACGCCCGGCTATCAGGGAAACCCTAATGGTAATCCAAATTCAAACAACTATAATGGACAACCTGGAACAGGAGGTGATGGACCGGGAGGAGATGGTAACAGTTATCAATTAGGAAGCCGAAGAGCGGTGCATAAAGAAATTCCAGATGTAAAAAATATCAATGAAAGAGCAGTAGTAGTAGTTAATATCTGGGTAGATAGAGATGGAATCGTAACTCGTGCAGAGAGAGGCTTAGGAACACTTTCTGCAAATCCATTCTATATCAACAAAGCCATTGAAGCTGCTAAGAAAGTGAAGTGGGAAGCTAGTCCGAGTGCGCCTGAATTACAGTTAGGAAAGATTAAATATGTTTTCTCTCCAGAATAATTAAACTTTAAATTACAAACTTTAATCATGCTTTACGAAAGTACCTTAAAGTTCTTATACAGTCAGTTGCCAATGTTTCAACGCGTTGGCATTTTTGCTTACAGAGCTGATTTGATGAAGACTAAGTTGATTTTGGAAGAATTAGGAAATCCTCATAAAGGTCTTAAAACAATTCACATTGCAGGTACTAATGGCAAAGGCTCTACTTCACATACTCTTGCTGCCATTCTTCAGACTAATGGATATAAGACGGGGTTATACACATCACCTCATCTTGTTGATTTCAGAGAAAGAATTAAAGTTAATGGCAAGCCTGTTGGAAAAATGTATGTATGTGATTGGGTAAAAAGAAATCGTAAGGCTTTAAAGAAAATTCATCCATCATTTTTTGAGATGACCGTGGGACTTGCCTTTGAATATTTCAAAGAACAGGAAGTTGATATTGCAGTTATAGAAACTGGATTGGGAGGAAGATTGGATTCAACAAATGTTATCTATCCTGAAGTTTCAGTTATTACTAATATTGGTTTTGATCATACAGATATTTTAGGAGAGACATTGGTTGAAATAGCTAATGAAAAGGCAGGCATCATCAAACGTTGGGCACCAGTAGTCATTAGCGAAACTCATCCTGAAACAGAAAAATTATTTAAAGAAATAGCAGAGAAAAGAGGTTGTAAAATTTACTTTGCTGATCAGAATTTCAAGATTAAAAATCTCCATCAACCATATAGCGCAGAAGGATACCTGAATTTCAATGTCTTTAAGGATGATCAGCCTTTTCTTCGCCTGATAGAATTAGATCTCAACGGAAATTATCAAACCAAAAATATTCTTGGTGTTCTTCAAACCATTGATGTACTAAGGGAAAAGGGTTATATTATAAAAGATGACAAAATTAAAAAGGCGCTTAGTAATGTTAAGAAACTGACCGGGCTTATGGGTCGTTGGGATATTCTTGATAATGCTCCTCTTACAATATGTGATGTAGCTCATAATGCGGAAGGTATTCATGAAGTCTTAAACCAAGTGAAATTAACTCCTCATGAACGTCTTCATTTTGTGTTTGGAATGGTTAAGGACAAAGACATTACAAAGGTTCTCAAAATACTTCCAAAAGATGCCGCCTATTACTTCTGCAATGCTGATTTACCAAGGGCTTTGGAAGCTAAAGATCTTATGGATCAAGCATCAAAATATCATCTTAAAGGAGAAGTTTACCCATCCGTTAATGATGCTTTAAAGGCTGCCCAAAAGGCTGCTGAAGACAGTGATGATTTGGTATTGATTTCTGGAAGTACATTTGTAGTGGCGGAGGCATTGGTAAATTATTTATAAAAAAAGTACAAATAAAAATTTGGGAATTTAAACATTAATTCCTAATTTTGCGGCGATAAAAAATAAAGGAACTATAGCACTAATCTAATGACTGAAAAGGAGACTAAAAGTAATGGCTTCATGGCGAAGTTTTCATATAAAGGCGATAGACTTCTCGGCTTGTATTACATCTTTGCTACCTTTCTCTTCCTTAATTTATGTGGTGTCGGATATGCTTATTATCACAAGTTTTACCAAAATAAAAATGATGGAGAAAATGGAGCATCAGGCAGCAATCAATCATCAAAGGTTATAGTTCTTCCCACTGATACCATATATGTTGATAAGATTGATGTTCAAAAGCCTGCGGACACCAAAGATACTGACCAATCAGAAGATACAAAGGAATCCCTTCCGGTTTCGCATGTTGAAAGGGCTCGTGAAGTCACTTATGATGTGAAGACATCTACTTCAGCGAAGGGTACTTCTCCAAATATTTCCATTTCTGATGCCAATGCTGCAACACCTTCTACAACTGATATTCCAGACAATAATGCATCATTAACTTCTGCAAATAATTCTAAGCCTTCACTGCCTCATAGTACAATGAAATCGGAGGAAGAAAGCCATACTTATCTGATTGCATTAGGAACATTTAAAGTTAAAGATAATGCCTTAAACCTTATTGCTGAATTAAAGCAAAAAGGTGTAGAAGCCGAAATTATTTCTTCTAATCATTTTACAAAGATGCCTCCGACTTATCTTCTTGTTCTTGGTGGCAAAGAGCTTTCCTCTGCCACTGCAAATCAAATGTGTAACGATTTCAAGAAGAAAGGCATTGATTGTTACGTACAGGACGGAGGAAAATATTCCTGGAGATAAAATTTCTCAATAAGCTTTAATAAAATAGCCCCTAATTTCGCGAATCAATGTTTTGATTTGTGAGATGGTATTATTGTTTGTTACCACAATTACAAAACGACAAAACACTATTTAAAAACTATGGGACTATATTTTGCAAATATAGATTCAGGGCTTTTTTTACTGTGAAGGTCTTTGCTTTATTAAATCAAAAAATTGGAGGTATGTAGCGTGAATAAATGCCGTAAATATGGGTTAATGTGTTGATAATGGTATGATAAATCGGTTTTACTTACCGCTTTAAGTTAAGCCAAAACTTAAACAAGTTTTGGTAAAACTTAAACACGTTTTGATAAAACTTAAGCAACGTTTATTAAAACTTAAACACGTTTTATTAAAACTTAAACAAGGTTTATCAAAACTTAAACACGTTCTATTAAAACTTAAACAAGGTCTAATAAAACGTAAATAAGGTCTATTAAAACTTAAACAAGGTTTAATAAAACTTAAACATGGTTTTGGAAAATTTTACGAATGGGTTTGAAAAAATCATTACATTATACGATGAAGGATTAAAATTTTCCGTACTATATTCCTGGAATTTTATGGGTCTGAAATTATTATTCCTAAAGCCATTGCCATTTTATTAAACTTAATTATAGTACATTTGCAGCCTTAAAAATAATATATAAAACTAATAAAAAATTATGTCAAAATTAAAAGAGTATTATGAAGGTGAAACGATTGATGCAACGGACAAGATACGCATCAGGACAACCAGTAATTTTGGTACATCGGGCATGGGTATTATCGGCAACTCCGGTTTTACCTTCACCCATTCGGAGGACACTAATTTTGTGGCTGGCGGCGTGACCTGGAGAACGGCGCAGGACAAGGCTGAAAGCGGCAATGGTATGGACATCCGCGCTGCCGAATCAAAGATGGAAGATTATCAGAAATTAGGGAAAATTCTTGCTGCTGAATGTAACAGACAACGTGGCGGTACGGGCTTAACGGCTGATGAAGTTATTTTGGAAAGCACCGGCTTGCCATTGGCGAAGGTCGGGGAAGAAGTGGGAGTGATGGACAAGCCTGTTATCAACAGCATCGAACCAGTGGATGGCATCGCAGGAAGAGGGGTTTTTAATATCAAGAAATCAACGAAGTTTTGTCATGGCACCCACATTCAAATCCAGGATGTTTTGACCGGCACCATCACGCAACAGCACTCCAGATTGAAGCATATCTTCCCGATTGACGGCTATGTTCATAACAAAGACACCATGAATCGTGTCGCTTATGACGGCACTGATGAGACCTTGGTTTGGTCAGATTGGAAACCGTTCCAGGGAAATTAAAAGTCAGGTTTTAGGAAATTACAAAGCCTTCCGATGATGAATCGGAAGGCTTTTTCTTTGGGAATTAAACCTCAAATCAATACGGAATTTTTAGAATTATTTACAATTAATCGAGCTTCTTTTCATGGCAAAAAGTATCTTTGCACCCATTCTAAATATCTTGATTAATCAATAATTAATGAGCCAGAGACTTCAATTTTCTATTATCATGCCTACCTTTGAAAGAGGCAAAGTCTTTGAGCAAAGTATCAATGCTGCGATAGAAGTCATTAATGATTTTGATGCAGAAATTATAGTGATAAATGACTCTAAGAAAACTAAGATTGTTCTTAATAATAATAATCCTAAAGTAAAGATACTTGTCAATCCTAAAAGTGGCGTAGCATCAGCTCGAAACCTTGGTGCAAGGCTTGCTGAGGCTGATTTGCTGATATTTGTTGATGATGATATTCTCATTAATAAACATACTCTTGAACGCACTATCGAATTATACAAAAATAATAACGATAGATGTTACAATCCCAATTGGATTTATCCTCCTGACCTTGATAAAAAGATTCGTAAAACACAATTTGGAAGATACCTTATTCAAAATGGTTTTACTTCCTTGCAAGGTTGGAATAAAGGTGTGAAGTGGGATACTGCAAAGGCGTTTGAAGTGAACCTTGTAGCGAGTTATTTTCTTCCAATTTATAAATCTTCATTCAATAAAATCAATGGTTATAATGAAGACTTTCCACATGCAGGAGCAGAGGATCACGATTTTGCAAACAGGTTAAAACAATCTGGAATAAAAGCCTTCATTGACCCTAATTTTATGGTTTATCATAATGAAGCAGACAGAGTATATTTAAATGATTGGTTAAATAGAAAAATGCGTAGTGGACAAACTCGAAAGATGGCGGCAGACTTGGGTTATGATGAAACAAAAATAGAACATAGTGCTCTTAAATCTGCTCTATTAATTCTAATATTTAAAACAAAATCCATATTCCGTTTTATTCTTAAATCCATTCCTAATTACAAAACTTTTGATCCTGTTTATTTTAAAATAGTAAATATTCTCCTTGCGACATATTTACTCGAAGGTTATAGGAAATAGTTGAACAATTTAATAGTACCTGAACGTACGTCTATACTGTTCATTACTCACCCATCAACTAATCCCTATTATTCGTATTTGTGTTTATTAAACCATTTATCGGCAAGTGCAAAGCCAATACTTATTCGCGCATAATCTTCTTTAATAAGATTGTTAGATAAGGTGCCGAGTTGTCCAAATTGGAAGGTAAGATTAATCTTAGAAAGCGACCGATATACAGGCAGTCCTAACCCAAATGTAAATCCAATATCATTTAATTGAGTACTGTTTAAATTAAGATAAGTCTTGTTATAATAAGCCCCAAAACGATAAGTTATAGAACCAAAAAAAGTTTTTGCTTTTAAAAGATCGGGAGCAATCTGTGCGCCCGCCGCCATTTTCAAAGTATTTGATAATTGATCGTTCTGCCCAAAAGCAGAATATTTACTCCAATTTTCCATAGAAGCTTCGGCACTTAATAATAATCGCATACCTTGTTTATAGGAGATTCCAAAACCAATCGACAAAGGCAAAGTAATGACACCCTTAGACCCATTGCTATAATTAACTGTATCATGCACCAGCAGTGTACCGCCAGAATAATTATATCGTTCTACGAGACTATCACTTGTAGCTTTTACATTAGTATTAAGAGAAGAAGTAATGCCAATAGAAAATGAATGATCACTTTTAATCTTTACCCTTTTCGGAAGTTGTTTAAGAGTATCAACTTTCATTTTTCCAAGAGTATTAAAAATAAATAATGTGTCCTTTGAATTAGAAAAAGAAATACCTTCATATGTGTTTGAAATCACGAAAAGTTTTTGAGTATTTCCAACTTGATTATTTATCGAAAGAGTATCTTTGGAATTAGTCACAACAAGGCTTTCAGCAGTATTAGACATAATTTTTAATTTATGTTTTAAACCATAATATTTTGCACTATCCACTTTAATACTATCAATAGTAAACAGAAGCCCTAAGCGATAAGAAAAATCATTTATCTGAATAGTATTGGTAGTCCTTGTATCATAAGTAGTGGACAAATCAGGAAACTCAAGGGTGTTCTGCCTTTGAATAGAGCCAAATAAATCAGAGATATTGACTCCAAGAGCCACACTTTTACAAATATTAAAGGCATTCCCGAGATAAAATTGGTTGATGCCTCCTGAACCTGTATATAGGTAATTTGCTACATCACCATTTGTTGTTAAGCCAACAGCAGAGATATTATAGCCAACATTACTATAAGGTATTAATCCAAATGAAGCTCCCCACCAATTTGTAATTACAGGGAAAGCTAATGCTACATAAGAAATATTGCTTGCATTAGTAATATTAGAAGAATATCCTGTTTGAGAATATTCAGTAAAATTACTAATAGCACCAAACTCAAAAGTAGTAAGTTTCAACGAAGAGTAGGAAGCAGGATTAGAAAAATTAATGTTGAATGGTTCATGAACTGCAATACTGGCACTTCCCATCGCATCAGTTTCTGCAAACCCAGTAGATTGCAAGTCCCCGATTCCAAACCTTGAATAAGGGGATGTAGTTATGTTTTGCGCTAAGCAATTTGAAGCAAGAAATAAAACTAAAAAGATATTTAGTGTTGTAAAGAAAATTTTGAAGGTCGCTTTGGTTCTTTTTATCATTATGGAATTTATCTGTTTGTTTGAAAAATTAAAACCTCATTTAGCCCTTGAAGAACTAAATGAGGCGCTGCAAAGATGCCATTTTTTAAGTTAATGGCAAAAAATGAACTATCACCACCTGTAATTATAACTTTTAAATCGTCATACAACCATCTGTATTGATCAATAATAGCGGTCACTTCCGCAATAGTACCATTAACTACACCCGACTTAATTGATTCCATCGTATCTCTGCCTATAAGGTTATTTTCTTCAATAATTTGCACTAACGGTAATTTGCTTGTATAATTGTTTAACGCTTTAAAACGCATCATTATTCCCGGTGAAATTCCACCACCTAAATATTCATTATTAGCATTAATAAAATCATAAGTAATACAAGTTCCGGCATCAATAACCAGAGTATTTTTTGAATTACAATATACCCTGCTTCCGATAACCGCAGCAATCCTGTCCATCCCGATAGATAAGGGTGAGTGGTATAAATTATTAATGGGAACTGGAGTAGAATATGAGAATAAAAGGAAAGGGAAATTATCATCAAGATAATCGTTAAAATCTTTGTTAATTTCTATGACTGAACAAACAATAGCTTTATCAATCTTGTCTTTATAAATCTTTAATTCCTGATCAAAAAGTTGTGAGATATGTTTGTTGACAATTATTGTTTTTAAAATAATTTGTCCTTCAAAGATACCTACCTTTGTATTGGTATTTCCTATGTCAATTGCTAAGTTCATAATACTAGTATGAGATTTATTTTTTATTTTAATTGCCCAAAATTAAAAAAAATGTTAGTTTTGCGCCCTCAAACTAAAAAAGGTGATGTAGCTCAGTTGGTAGAGCAAAGGACTGAAAATCCTTGTGTCAGTGGTTCGATTCCACTCATCACCACTACAAGGCAAACAATTTCACAATTCAAAATACTGATGGGAAAAGTAATTAGAGAAGCAAAATTTGAATCTGTTCTATTGATTGATGATGAAAGCATAGATAATTTTATTAACGAAAGGGTAATAACAACAAGCTATTTTGCTAAATATGTTATTGTCAAAATAACTGCCTTAGAGGGTTTAGAATATCTAAAAAAGAATATAGATCATCTTCCCAATGTTATTTTTCTTGATTTGAATATGAAAGATCATGATGGATTTTGGTTTCTTGATCAATATAAAATTCTAGTAAAAGAGCATCCAATTTATAGGGAAAAGTGTAAAATAATTGTTCTTTCATCATCTATAAGTGAGGAGGAAATTAAAAAAGCTTCCTCTAATCCTGATGTCTATAAATACCTGAATAAACCTCTTACCGAATCATATTTAGAAGCGATTAATCTATAGGAATCCAGAGGGATTTTTGTTCATCTATTTTAGAAATCCAGAGGTAGAAAGTGTTGATTCTTTAGCAAGCTTCTTAAAAAAATCAGTTTCTTTTATTCTACTGTTCCAAGTTTCATCAATTGGTACTTCCTTTATACCTTTATCAGTTGTTATAAATATCTTCGATTGAAGAATTTTCCCATTTGAAACACTTACAAAATAAGCTTCATTAACTCCATCTCCTCTCAAATCTTCAAATTGAATTGCGCTTTGATAACATCTTTTATCGGTTGTTATATTTTTCAAACCATTTAAATCATTTTCGCCTTCTGAATTTATTACCTCTAAGTAACCCAATTTATTGTCATTAAAGGAAACCCCCTTAATGATGGCTTTGTAATTCCCAGCATTTGAATAGATGTTTTCAACCTTAATAAAGTTTGTATTATAAAGGGTATTATTTCCGATAAAATATTTCCCTGAATCATTGGTAAAAACAATATAATCAGAAGTGATATTATCATATTCCTGTTCACCTAGACTATGTTTTAAAATCTTTATTTCATTAATTTCTTCAGCATTTGAAACAAACTTTGGGAATACAGATTTATAGGAATCCCATTTCTTATAAGTCGTGTCATAAACAAAACAAAAAACCATTAATGTAGTAATATCTTTTACTGGGCAAGTTGGAAAAGTATAAGTCCAAAAAATAGTCTTTCCTTTGCTGCTGATTTCAAGAGGATCACCAATAAAATTGAAGCACAAGGTATCGCCAAAATGTTTTGTCAATGCAATATTAAAACCCTCAAAAAGCTCTCCATGCCCTCCTGCTCCATATGCTCTTAGAAATGCTACATCGTCATCATCTTGCTGTATAAAGTGAGAGTTCAACCAATCGTTATATGGCATCTTTCCTTGTGTAATTTTTTTTCTTGTTTTATAATATTTTTGATAGGTATATCCCCATTTAAGATCCAAGTCAATTTGTCTTCGAGCTTCATTATTTATTTCATCGTAGGCTGTTTCACTAGGAGAATAATCAGGATTCTTTTCTTTAATTTTAGCTATTAATTTTTGTGTTCTAATTTCAACCAGAAGCTCTTTATTTATATCTTTCAAAGGGTATCCAAACTTCACATCAAGATAATTGGCACTTACTACATGAGCATTTTGAATAAATTCATCTGTCAGACTATCTAATAATTTTTTATCCTTTTCAGGAGCATCAAAAAGGATATTGGCTTTATATCCTTCAGGATGAATTCCTATGATTTCACAATAAGTTTTTCTATTCTTGAGAATTGTAGAAAAATCAGGAAATTTAATAACGGTAAATCCATTCGTTTCAGAAACTTCTACAGCGGGTCCTTCATTCTTTTTATCAAGGCAATATTGCTTCAACTCTTTCCTTGCCGAATCCATGCTGATCATGAGAATATCGCATGTAATTACCATCTTTATCGCCTTATTATTTTTATATTGATAAGCTACGGGACTCGGCTCATAGAGCGTTCTACTGAAATCATGAATCTTACTCCAAAATTCAGGCTTTATTTTCATCTCCAATGCAGGTGGAACAGTCACTGTATCATATTGAGCATATCCGGAATACGACATTATGAAATAAAGAAAAATAAAAAGGGGAAGAGCTTTTATATACCAATTCATAGAAAAATTTAAGATGCGAAATTATAAAATCTTATGTCAATATTGAACTACACGTCCTATTGATTTAAAAAGAGAAGAATCATTAAGTTTAATTTGTTTTATTTTGCGGTCCTATTAGAACCTTATGATATACGATTGTTTCACATTTTTTAATGAGCTAGACCTTCTCGAAATAAGGCTGAATATCCTTGATAAAACAGTGGATAAATTTGTTTTGGTGGAAGCCACTAAGACGCATCAGGGAAAGGAAAAGCCGTTAAATTTCAATAAAAATAAAAAGCGATTTGAGAGATTCCTCCCTAAAATAATTCATGTGATTGTTGATGAATACCCCGAATATGAAGGGAAGTCGGCATGGATACTTGAGCATCATCAAAGAAATAGTATTATAAACGGTTTGAAAGACTGCAAGCCTGAGGATGTCATCTTAATATCTGATGTTGATGAAATTCCTGATCCTAATAAGATCCTTGAATTCAAGAATAAAAGTGGCATTAAAATCTTTCGTCAAAGGATGTATTATTATTATATCAATTGTTCGAATGCTTCCAATGCAGGTTCTTATAGATGGAACGGAACTGTCATGATTAATTACAAAGATTTTACCGGTCCGCAGAGGAGTCGCGAGAAAGGCATTACCATGACGAGCTTGTTTCATCCTAAGATTATTCATCGGATTTATTGGCATTTATGGAAGTTCTCGCATTACGATATCAAAGGTATTAAGATTAGGTTTATTGAAGATGGTGGCTGGCATTTCAGCTATCTTGGCGGTGTCGAAACCATCATCAAAAAGCTGGAAGCTTTTGCTCATACGGAATACAATAAAGATAAGTATAAGGATGCGAAGGCAATTGAAAAAGCTATTGAGAATGGTGAAGATATATTTGGCAGAGGTTTCCATTATCGTTTTATAAAATTGGATGGTACCTTTCCTGAATTTATCTTGAAGAATTCAGAAAAGTATGCCCATCTTATTAAATCCTTTAATGAACAATAAGATTATTGAATAAGGTTGAATGCAAAGCATTGGTAGAACAATAAAGTAAAGAATCCTTTTCGAGCTTAATAATAATAATCATCTTTTTGTTGCTGCACCACAAGGATGGAATGCAATCACAAAACGATGAAAATGCCTACATATCCGGTTTTATTGTCAAGATGTATAGGACTCAACTTTGTACAATGACATTTTAAAGGTTTACAAGATATATTTATCTTTGCCGCCTTCTTAAATTATGAACAAAGCATTAATATTTTTAGTAATCTTCTTTTTATCCATTCCCATCCTTTCATTCTCCCAATCCACAGTGACTGCTGCAATGTCGAATAAAACAATTATTGCTACCCGTGTTATGAAAGGACCCAAAATAGATGGAACATTGGATGATGAAATTTGGAAAACTTCGGTAGTTAGAGATGATTTCACTCAAAGCGATCCTTCGGAAGGAAAGCCTCCCTCTTTCAGAACCGAAGTAAGAGTTCTATATGATGACTTTGCAATTTATGTTGGTGCTATGATGTATGATGATCATCCCGACAGCATCTATCATGAATTGGGAAACAGGGATGATGATTTGAATGCTGATAACTTCGGATTTTCCATTGACCCATATAATAAACAGCAGGATGCCTTTGTGTTTTATGTTTATGCTTCAGGGGTGCAAGGGGATTTTAAAATGAGCGATAATACCTTCAATGCAATATGGGAAAGTGAAACGAGTATCATGAAAAATGGATGGTGTGTGGTAATGAAAATTCCTTATTCCGCCATTCGATTTCCGAATATGACGGAGCAAAACTGGGGTGTTCAATTTACCCGAACCATCCGTAGATCCAGGGAATATGATGAATGGTGCATCACCCCCAAAGGAAAGCCAAATCCTCAAAACTATTGGGGCACTTTACTTGGTGTCAAAGACATTAATGAACCTGTTCGATTATCCTTTACTCCACATATTTCTTCTTACCTTGAAAACGCTCCTGCTGCTGATGCCTTCGGAAATACTTTATATACCAAGTCGCTTTCTTATACCGCTGGGGCTGATATTAAATATGGTATTGATCGTCGTTTTACATTAGACCTTACGCTACTGCCTGATTTCGGTCAGGTACAAAGTGATAACAGAGTAAAAAACTTAACGCCATTCGAAATAATCCTTGATGAGAATCGTCCTTTTTTCAAGGAGGGATTTGATTTATTCAATAAGGATAAAGTTTTCTATACCCGACGAATAGGGAAGACTCCTGATGGATATTATAATGTTATAAATAATCTGCTGCCAGGTCAAACTATTATTGATAACCCTTCACAGGTGCAGCTTTTGAATGCCTTTAAAATTTCGGGAAGAACCAATGGCGGGCTTGGCATTGGGATTTTTAATGCAGTGACGAATAATACTTATGCCACTATCAGTGATTCTGCTGGGGCTGTGCATAAAATCCTGACAGAGCCGATGACGGATTATAATGTGTTTGTATTAGACCAGAATTTAAGTAACAATGCTGACATTTATATTATCAATGGAGCCACTATCAGAAGCAAGGATTCACTTGATGCCAATGTTACTTCAGCAGGTTTTAATATTCAGGATTCAAAACATGTTTATGAGCTTAGAGGTGGCGGTGCCATTACCCAACGATTTGTAAAAAACAATTTGCCAATGAAGGATTATACTGATACTATCGGAGGACAATATTACTTTATATTTCATAAAATCAGTGGCAATTTTCAATTCAGTATTTCTGATGAAAGCACCAGCAATAACTTCAATAGAAACGACCTTGGCGTCAGTTCCATTTATAATTACAAAACTTATAATGCTGATATTATTTATAATATCTATCAGCCTTTTTGGGTCATCAAAGAAACCAATAATGATTTCAATATTTCGAAGTCCTATATATACACTACCGGTCAGGCAAAAGCTATGTCGTTTAACTTCAATTCATTTACTGTGCTTAGAAGTTTTTGGGGCGGAGCTATTGGTGGTGGCTATACTCCGGTTACCAGTATTGATATTTACGAGCCGCGCGTTGCGGGCAGGTATTATATCAGTCCTATTATCTCTTATGGATATTTTCAGGGAAGCTCTCCTTATCAAAAGAAAATAGCTTTTGATTTTGGGATTAATTATACCGGCACACCGATTAATAATGGGCATGAATTAGGCTTCAACATTGGTCCCATTCTTAAATTCAGTAACCGATTGTCCTTGCGACATTCTTTTTCTTATGATCATTTGGTTAATGATGTTGGCTTTGCAAATTTTGATTCTCTGGGAAACAGCATCTTCGGGAAACGAGATATTTATAATATCAGCAATACATTGACCTTGAAATATATCTTCAAGAACGATATGTCTTTGAGTTTTCGGGTTCGGCATTATCTTTCAAATGGAGTTTACAAACAATATTACACCTTGCTAAGTGATGGTTTATTACTGACTAATGATGCCTATAATGTGGTCAATGATTTTAATGTAAATTATTTCAATATTGATTTGATTTACTCCTGGCAATTTTCACCAGGAAGTTCATTGAATATAGATTATAAAAACGCTATTGACCGTGAATATACTTATGGTGATGCCGAATATATGGAGAAC
>JABDAW010000064.1 GCA_013288905.1 Bacteroidota bacterium
TAAAATCAAAGGTTTAAACATGGGTGCTGATGATTATCTGCCTAAGCCTTTTTCTTTGTTGGAACTTGCTTCAAGGATGAATGCAATCACTAGGAGGAAGCATGGTTTGCAGAAGAATGTCATCAAGATTCATGGCTTCGAAATGGATATTCAAAATCGTTCGGTTCATTATGGAGATGCTTCGGTTCCGGTCACTAAAAAGGAGTTTGATTTGTTGCATTATCTTGCTCTTCATAAGAATAAAGTCCTGACTCGTTTGCAATTGACCGAACATATTTGGGGAGAGATTCTTGAGGATGATTATGAATCCAATTACATAGATGTTCATGTCAAGAATCTTCGGAAGAAATTGAGTGAATTTGGTAACTGCGATTTCATTGAAACAGTTCGTGGCATTGGCTATCGGGTGTCTATGCCTAAGTAATATTCTTTCTTTAAATCTCGAATGAGACTTCTTTTAAAATTCACTTTATTCAACACCTTTTCGAAGATATTGATAGTGGGTGCTTTATTTCTTTTCTTGCCAACTATTATCAATAAAGTTGTCTATGAACATATTGATACTCGTATTATCGGTAAGATGAACAAGTATCTTAAAATTATCAAAAAGGATGGCATCAAGGAGCTTAAAGATGATGAGGATTGTGCTTATGGGAATTATAATTTGCTGAAGGAAGAATACATCGAAGTAAATGCTACGGATAAGCAAATGGGAAATTATACCATTGAAAATGGCGAGCGTAACTTTGAGGGAGAATTGTTGCCCTATAGAATATTGACCCGGACTTTTGTCTATGACAACCAGATATACCTTATGGAGATTGGTGAGGGGCTTTCGGTAATGAATCTCTTGTTAAAAACATTGAAGAATTATACCCTGAAATTGATGACGGTATTTCTGATAATTTCATTACTGCTTGATGTGTCCTTCACGCGCTTTCTGATGAGACCTCTCAACAGAATTATCAATAAGAAACTGAAGCAAACAAAGCATCCGACTACTTTTGATTTTAGTATAAGTAAAACTAATACCCTTGACTTTAAATATCTTGAAGAAAGCATCAACGATATGATGCATAAGATTCAGAATGCATTCAATATTGAGAAGGAATTTATCATGAACGTATCGCATGAGTTGCTTACTCCCATAACTATTCTGCAGAGTAAGTTCGAGAATATTCTTGCTGATGAAAATACTCCTGCTGATGTATCAGAGAAACTTATGGAATCGCAAAAAACTCTCAACCGTCTCAATAAAATCATTAAGACTTTGTTGTTGATTTCCAAGATTGAAAACGAACAATACATTAAAGAGGATTCGGTACATTTAAAAGAATTAATATATGAAGTTATCGAAGAAATAGAGGAACGATTGACAGAGAAAAACATCTCTATTGATTTGAAATTTCAGGAAGATTTTATCTGTAAGAATTGTAACAAATCATTGCTCTTCACCATGTTTTTCAATCTCATCAATAATGCCATTAAATACAATAAACCGGACGGAAAAATTATCATTAAGGGTTATAAATCGGGAGAATATTTTATATTGGAAATTACGGATACAGGTGTAGGCATTGACAAAGAAAACATTGAGCATATCTTTGAGCGATTCAAGCGATTTGATATTAAGGGTATAGAGGGATATGGGCTTGGATTGCCGATAGTGAAGACGGTTCTGTTATTCCATGATATAAATATCCAAGTAACTTCTGAAAAAAATATCGGAAGTACTTTCAAATTATTCTTCAAGCAGAACGCTTAACTATTAATTCCAATTTCAAATCTGTAATGACATTTGAAGGATGGAATTGTGTTTTCCATAACCTGTGATGTTAAAGAGTAATACCATTTATAAATCAAAAAACGTTCTAAAAATGGAATTGTAAACAGTATGAAATGTCAGCTTTATTATATTAGACCTCTTTCATAATTATTCTGTTTTTGGCAATAAATTGCTCATGAAAAGGAATTAAGTCCCAGAGAGACGACCTTTTGGCAATAAATCCTGACTAATATGAAAGGTCTTCCCTCTTGGACTTTAATAGACATTGTTATGTTATTATTACTAATTATTAGGGAATAGGGTATAAAGGTATAGGTATAAGGTTTTGGATAATGAAAAAACTTTATACCCTATACTTTTATACCCTATACCTTTATACCTTATTCCTTAATCTTCCTTTTATTGCATTCCCCAAGAAGGGAATGTCATAAAAGGAAAATTATAGGGATACCTCGAACTTCATCGTGAAGGTCGTGGAATTCTGCGTGAAGGTCGTGGAATTCTGCATGAAGGTCGTGGAATTCTGCGTGAAGGTCGTTATCTTCTGTCTGAAGGTCGTGGAATTCTGCGTGAAGGTCGTGGAATTCTGCGTGAAGGTCGTGGAATTCTGTCTGAAGGTCGTGGAATTCTGCATGAAGGTCGTGGAATTCTGCATGAAGGTCGTTATCTTCTGTCTGAAGGTAACGACCTTCTGACGGAATATCTCTCCGCCGTCCTGTTTTGCCTCCTCCAAAACAGCATTTACAACGGGAAAACGGGAAATTTTGAGGGAAGTAGATTTTGGACACTCTTTTAATAAATTGACAGGACTGTAAGGAGGTAGAAATATTAAAACGATATTCTCTGGTATCTTTAATCCTTTTGCTTTATGAAAAGCACCATTGTCAAGGAACATAATTTTTAATTCGGCAGGTTTTTGAAGCGTGAATATATCTAAGAATAGGATTATTAAGTTTTTTCGTCAGCTCACTTTTAAGATGTTCATCAATAAGTGGTTTGATATTACTCATCCTTTTGAATTCAAGCAGCTTTTCAATGCCTCAGTCAATACATGATTTGCGCCATCATTGAGCAGTGTCAGGATCAACTCCAATTGTTTTGCTAATTCCATTTTACTCAATGGAACTTCTGATTTTTTCAACAGGATAAGCATTTGAATACTGTTCTTCAAGTGAACAGGCTGTTTCTTTAAACAAGACTTTAAATAAGGTAAGTCTTCTTTGATAATAACTTTGAGTGGGTTTGCCATAGGGAGGCAAAATAAAAAAATATGTCTATTAGGGGAAATACCGTATTCAAAAATCTTTAAACAACCAATTCTTTAAAATTAGTCGGATTTGTATTTAGAAATGGTATTACCTACTATCATGGCTAAATTATGATTTTAATAAGTAGGTAATCCCGAATTCACATTATAAATATATTCTGTGCCTATACTACAGACGAGGCACCGTATATATTCCTCATCTTCGGAATATTATTGGCAATACTTTTTATAAAAATCTGCTGCCGGCTGATAACCAAAACTTGCAGCCTTCTGAAAATCTAAACAAGCATTGACCTTATCATCCATATTGAGATATACAATACCGCGATTATAATATGCTTGGGCAAAATTATGGTCCAGTTCAATAGCCTTATTAATATCTATAAGAGCTTCCTTTCGCTTCAACTGATTATTCAAGAGACATCCCCGGTTTAGATAGGCTTGAAAATTATTGGGATCCAATGCTATTGACTTGTTTAAATCGTTTGATGCAATATCAAATTTATTCTTCTTGGTGAACATATTTCCTCGGTTGCTATAGAAGTCAGAATTATCCGGGTTAAGTTTTATTGCTTTATTAAAATCCGGAAGTGCTCTGTCAAATTGGTTTTCTTTTGTAAATAGATTAGCTCTTTTTTCATAAGCTTCAGAATAGTTTGAATCCAATTGAATAGCTTTATCTAAATATTTTAATGCCGCTGCGGTGTCGTTTAAAACAGTCAATACATTACCCAAATTACTATATGCCACCACCCATCTTGGATTCAGCTCAATTGCCTTTTTATAATCTCTTATTGCTTCCGGTAATTTATTTTGTATGTTATATTGAGTCGCCCTGTTGCAATAAGGTCTGGCTTTATTCGGGGACTTTGAAATCACATCACTCCACATTGTCAAACCATCTTTCCAAATCTTATTTCTTGAATAAGTCAGGCAGGAATTTGAAACTATTATTAACAGCAAAAGCGTGATGGCAATATTTTTATATTTGTCCCAAAGAAACATGAAGATGCCCGAACTTATAATCAGAAAAAAACCAAAAGATGGCAGATAGGTCCTGTGTTCATAAATCAAATCGCTGATAGGGATTATGCTTGATTCCACTATCATTGTAAGAAAAAACCAGAATATGCCAAAAGAAATTATTCTGTTCTTATTGTAAAGAAAAATTCCGAGAACTATAATTGCAGAAAGAAACACAAAGCCTAAAATTGTTTTGATCTCAAAGAAACTATTTGATATTGGAATATCATAATCGAAATTTTGATTAATCGGCAATAACAATAGTTGAATATACTTTGGAATGATAGTAAACTGCGTTAAAAGATAATTTGTAGAAGTGATAGTCTTATAGTCATTATGTTCATCAGGTGACAAAGGTTTGAAAATATCAAATGAAAACGTAAATAGGGCTACTAATATAAATCCTAAAAAAGCTGTCAGTAGCAATATGATCCTGTAATCTTTAAAGTATATTCTAAATCTTTTTGTTTGGAAAAAGAATACCTCAACCATAAGGATAGCAAAAGGAAGTGTGTAGGCATTCTCCTTGGAATGTAATGCAAAAATTCCTGAAATGACAGAGCTGGCGAATAAAAAATATTTAGAATAATTGGTTTTATCATACAACCTTGCTTTTAAATAAAGTGCAACAGAAAGAAAGTAAAACAGTGCCGCTATAGATGCTATTCGCTGAACAGTATAAGTTATAGATTCTGTAGCAAGAGGGTGAGAAACAAAAAGTAATGCTATAATAAACCCTATATATTTTTTATGCTTAATTATTAGGTTATTACGAAAGGCAGGGGAAGAAAAAATGAGAATGGTGAGCCACCAAACCAATAAAGCATTGACAAGATGAATAAACAAATTAAAAAGATGGTAGCCCCATACATTAAGTTTTCCAAAATGATAATTAACAGCAAAAGTCAGATCTGGTATAAAACGGTTGTGTTCGTAATTCCATAACGCTTTCAGATTTGACAAACCGTGTACTTTTGAATTTCCAACGATATTTGACATATCATCAAATTGGAAAGGACAATCAAAAGAATTAGAATAAATAATAATGCCCAAAAGGATAACAATTGCCAGTCCAATGAAATCAAAGTATTTATTGTTACCAGGCTTATTTTTGGACTGCTGATATCTTTTTTGGGAAAGTTTATTATTGTTTGGTTTACTCATATTAATAAATTTATTTCATACATGAAGTAGAAAGAAAAAAAAATTGATTTAATCCTAATGGAAGTATTGATTATAGATACTCCTTGCAGGTTCAAATCCTAATTCCATCGCCTTCTTTAAATCATTATAAGCATATTCCTTTTTCCCCGAATTCAATTCTGCTGCAGCCTTACTGGTATAAGCAACTGCAGATTCAGGGTCAATTTCTATTGCTCGTAAAAAATCAGAGATGGCTTCTACATATTTCTTTTCTATAGAAAAAACGGTACCCCTGTTAATATAGGCATCTGTATAATTTGGGTTTATTCTCAAGGCACTGTCAAAGTCATTTATTGCCAGATCAAATTCTTTCTCATCCTTAAAAATATTTCCTCTGTTATTATAAACCCTATAGGAGTTTGGGTTTAGTTTGATGTTTTTATTGAAGTCCTCTAAGGACTCTTTATATTTTTTAATGTTAGAAAAAAGATTTCCTCTGACATAATATGCATCATAATTTTCAGGTTGGAGAGCAATCGCCTTATTTAGGACTGGCAAAGCTTTATCATATTGCTTCTCCAAAAAATATGAAGATCCCAGGGCAACATATATACGGGCTTTATTCGGAGAATTAGAGGCTGCATTGCTGTATAGAGTTTCCTCATTTTTCCAAACTTCATTCCGTTGGAATGTTAAATAGGAATTCGTAACAACGATGAATGAAAAAATAGCAATGGAAAGATTTTTATATTTATCCCAAAGAAAAACATATAAGCCGGTACTGATAATCAGAAAAAAGCCAAATGAAGGTAGATAAGTTCGATGTTCAACAATTAAATCACTAATTGGAATGATACTGGACTCAATTGATAAAGTTAGAAAAAACCAGATGATTCCAAAAGAAAGAATTCTATTTCTGTTATAAAGAAAAAGCGCAAGAATGAGTAGTGATAAAAGAAAAAGGAAACACAACAATGTTCTTATTTCGAAAAAGCTATTTGATATCGGGTAATCATAATCAAAGTTCTGATTTATCGGGATAATTAATAATTGAATGTATTTCACAATAACACTGAATTGTGTGAGGAGATAATTTAATGATGTTATCGTTTGGTAATTATTGTATATATCAGGAGGGAGAGGTTTGAATATCAGGGCTGAAAATTCTATTAGAACAAAACTTATTAAACCTATAAGTCCAGCTGTACATAAAAGAACTCTATAATCTTTAAAATTGATAGGAAGCTTTTTTGTTTGAAAAAAGAACAATTCTATAAGCAAAATAGCAAATGGAATTGTTACGGCATTTTCTTTGGATAGCATTGCCAAAACGGCTGAAATAAAGGAACCTGCATACAACAAATAGTTTGATCTAATATTGCTTTTATCCAGACGAGCTTTCATATATAGAGCAATCGACAGAAAATAAAATAGTGCAACCATAGATGCTAATCTTTGAACAATGTATGTTACAGATTCCGCAGCGAGCGGATGAGAAACGAAAAGCAGTGCTGTTAGAAATGCTATTGATTTTTTATGTTTGGTTATAGAATATGACTTTAGATTTGGGGTAGAAAGTATCAATAGAGTCAGCCAAAAAACCAAGCATGAGTTTAGAATATGAATAAATATATTTACAAGATGATACCCTGCAACATTGATTTTGTTAAAGTGATAATTAAGAGCAAAGGAAAGGTAAGGGATAAAACGCAAAGGTCCATACTCAGCCCATAAGGCTTTAAGATTGGACAAATTATGAATATTAGAATTGTTTTCAATGCTTATGGTATCGTCAAAATGAAATGAACAATTTAAGGAATTAGAGTAGATTATTATTCCAGTAAGAATAATTATTGACAGACACGTAAAATAAAAATATCTGTCTTTATTTATTTGATGATTCGACTGATGATTATTAGTATTGGGTGCCTTTTTCTTATGCTCCGCCTTTGGTTTTGCTTTAGCCATATATAAATCAAATTTCTTTTATTTGATTTGACTTATAACTTATCTCATAAAGCCTTGCCAAAAAGTTTGCAAAGAAGGGGGGCCAAAATTTCATAAACATTTTTATATCTTCTTTCTTTCTTAAACTGTTTTCCAAACCATTGCTGGTAGCTGATTCAAGATGTATTCTTTTTTTAAGAAGTTTTTCTTTTATAAAAACAAATCGCCCTTCAATACCTGACATATACCTCCAGGCTTCCCAATCTACATTACACAAGAAATCTGTGGAAAACTGAAACTCTGTGAGCTTTTCAAGATTATACATGACAGTAGGGGCGGATATCGGGCAACCAAAAGACAATAGCCCTCGCTTCCAGAATTTATACCGAATATTATTCTTGAAGGGCATAAAGAATCTGAACATCATTAGCTTTACATTCAGTAGTAAGGTGCCTGATCTTTCATTTAAATTAACCAGTTCGGAGTAGTCGGTAAAGCAAATTAAAGTGTCCTTAAATTTTTCCGCATAGCGAAGACAAACTTCAGTATAATCCTCCATATATAAATCATCCTGATGCACTAAGGTAAGATATTTGGTTTTTGCATGTTGAAGTCCAAAGTTATAATCATGTGCCAGACCATGTCCTGCTTCTGTAACAAAGACTTCTATGTTATATTTTTTGGCAATTCTATTAATATAAGCTGACGGTGTAGATGTGGAGATATAAATATTGCTTTCAATGGATTGATTTCTCAGTGATGCAATACATTTCTCAAGATAGGGAGAATCTTTGTATGCTAAAACTACAAAGGAATGATTTTTCATATTTGAAATATCAGTATTTTTTTAAATAGAATCTGATTTATTATTACAGTCAAGGGTGAGTTCATTCATGCCACTATCATCTTCTGCTCCTTTTGCTGAGTTGATATTTATTTTTGCTTTTTCAACTTTAGCTGATGATTTGATGCAGCCATTTGTAAGTGCTCCTATTGCAACTATTACAATAGCGAGAAAATAAATTTTCTTTTCCATTTTCATATTATTTTAAAAAATTTGTTTATAGTGAAGGTAGAGACTGAAGTAGAACATGAAGATTAGTCCTACTGAAACCAGTAGCCAATAAGCTGGGACTTTAAAGGTCCAAAATGTCTGTTTGTTATTTGTGCTTCTTTCCATATCTTATTTTATATAATTAATTTCTTTGGCAAAAGGAAACTGCGAGGGATTCGCAGCCTCCATAATAAATAAATTTACACTTAAACTTAAACTAACTCTATATCTTTCCATTTTCAAAACAGGTTATCTTTATCGTCCATATATGTCTTTGCAAATACTGAATCCTTATCGTCTTCTGCTCCTTTTGCTTCTTTCATATTTCTTTGTTCAACTTTCGGATTTGATTTCATATATCCGAATATACTTATGGCAATTGTAATTACTATTATAATTGCTGTCATAATATAAAATATCTTTCTCATCCCTTTATTTTATAAATTTTGAAAGGTTGAAAAAAGGGGTTGCGAAGCGACGCGCAACCCCTCGAACCAAATAAATAAATTTATGAACCAATTAAAATGAAATGTAGTAATCATATTATATAGGAGGCAAATGCCTGATCGTTGGGTAGTGCTATACATGGAGGAGGAATAATCAGACATGATTTTTCGTCTGTAATATTTCTCTGAAAATTTTCTGTTATTTACGCTATACATCTTATTTCTGTTTGACGAAACAAAATACGGGATAAAAAATTTACCAACCAAATATTTTGTTAAATACTGTTAAACATTAACTAAAATGACATTACTTTTTTTGATGATAAATAAATTTTAAAAGTGTCTGAAAGCATCTACAATAAAGGGTTTATAACATCCTTGTTTTATTGAATAAATACATTTATATTTCCTTAAATTTTTTTATGTTTAGTAGTTAATAAGTGTTATTTTATCAATAATTTTAAGATACTTTAACTCTTTTTTAGGCTTTTGAAGTTGTGGTAATTTGATGCTTGGGGGGATGAAAAGATGTGTGTAATATTCCTTGAAATATCAATAAAAATATAATGACTGTCGGTTTTTATACACCAAATTTCGTCTTGTCATTCCTACGAAGGAGGAATCCTATTGAAATATGGATAGGATTCCTCCTACGTCGGAATGACAAGCCCTCACAGTTATTATTGTAATTGTATTCGTGGTGTATAGAAACCGACAGTCATTTTTTTATTTTTTCTGCATCCATTTTATTTTCACTTCTACCCAAAATCGGTTTGGGCAAGGGTGCAGATGATTTCGGACTTATGGAAAATGCAACGAGGCAGCATAATAATTATAATGGCAGCCTCGGAAATCTTGAGATGAGTGTAAACGTTTCAAAAAGTCTCAAGAGCAATCACACAAGTCCTATTCGTCATTTTAGAACTTCCAAACTTCTTTTGGAATGTGCCAAAAGTGATTCGGGTAATACCTGCCTAATTATGGTATTGCCCAAACGTGATTCGGGGTCTCCCGAAATGACTTTGGGGTCTCCCAAAATCGTTTTGGGAGACCCCGAACGTATTTTGGGAAAGCCCGAGATGGTTCGGGATATCCCAAAATCGTTTCGGGACATCCCAAAAGGAACACGGGATATTCCAAACATCACGAACGACATCCTAATTTCACCGGTATGTGCTGTATTTCAGTGCATTGGAAGATTTTTTGTTCTGCACGTGCAGAAATTAAACACGTTTCGCCTGATTCCAAACTAAACATTTGGAATGGTATGGCTCAATATATATAATGACTGTCGGCTTTTATACACCAAATTTCGTCTTGTCATTCATGACAAGCCCTCACAGTTATTATATTGTAATTGTATTCGTGGTGTATAGAAACCGACAGTCATTAAAAATATTCATAAATCGTAAAAATATTTTGAAGATTATTTGAAATGCTTACTTTTGCCGTCTTAAATAATCAAAAAAATGATGCAGAGCCATACTAATATTAGTTATTCACAAAGTGCCTCAAGGGGTATGAATGGCGGCTTTGCATCGTTATTACATCCAAGAAAAAGTATCATTTCGGACAAGAGTTCTGTGATTTCTACAGGACTATTTAACCAGCGATTTGGAGGAATTGTATCCCTTCAGCCATCTAATTTGGCAATTGTGGTGAAACCCAGTTACTGGGAAACTTGCTCTGAAGTGGTCTTTGATGGGGTATAGAAATCAATTAGAAATTACGAATTACGGATTAGGAGTCCCGGAAGGCGCATTTTGGAGTCTGGGGGGATTGAATTCAACTATTAGCAAGATTTATTCCGTTACATTTCCGGTATATGTAAAGAAGTGGCTGACTTATTCCGTTACATTTCCGGCATATATAACGAAGTGGCTGACTTATTCCGTTACATTTCCGGCATATGTAACGAAGTGGCTGACTTATTCCGTTACATTTTCGGCGTATGTAACGAAGTGGCTGACTTATTCTGTTACATTTCCGGCGTATGTAACGAAACGGCTGACTTATTCTGTTACATTTCCGGCGTATGTAACGAAGTGGCTGACTTATTCTGTTACATTTTCTGTTGCAGCACCTGCAAGTTTTGGAATAACAGAGCCATTCAACATAGTTTCAAGTATTCAAAAATTCAATTAACAATTATATAAATAAATTAAAATTAAAAAAATGAAAATGATTAACGGTAAATTAGAAAATGAAAAAGAAATCTGTTTCGTGGTATTTGACGAATTCAGAATTAACATGGGAACAGACTCGATGTCTGAAGAAGAAAAATTTGAAAGGATTAAAGGAAGAATCCTTGTCATGTCGGTCATCGGTCATGATTTTGTAAAGCAAAATAATAATGAATTCGCGGCTCAAATTCTCAAGTTCTCGAATGCATTAAATGGTTCTACCGGTCCTACGGCATTGGCAGATAAGTATAGTTATACTACTGCTCAATTGCTTTCCATTAAAAATGATGCAGCGTATTTCGGTTACTGGAATCTGAAACATGATGTAGGGACTGATTATGCAAAAGCCTGGACAGACAAAGGCAAAGAGATTAGAAAAGGTACCGGAACATCTGTAACCGCCTGGCCTATGGGAGATCCGCTCACATTACCTACTGTGCCACCGACGGCAGTGCTTCCGGGAATAGACCATCGTTTTCGGTTAATGGCAAATTGGGCTAAGAAACAGGAAGATATTTATTCTGTTGGCGATGGCATCACGATGGGCATTGAAGTTAATTCCACACCATTCGTTCCGAGTGCCGGAAAGCCAGATTTGACAGTAGAATTGAGCGATGGCGGACATCCATTAATAGCTGCTACAAAAAGCGGCTATACAGGTTTTAATATTTACAAGAATTCTAATGACGGCAAAGGATTTGTATTTCTTTATAAATGCAATGACCCAAGTTGTTCAGATATGACAGCCCTTCCTGCATTAAACGTTACTGCTGCATGGACCTATAAAGCTATGTATGTTTTCGGTGCAGAAGAAGTAGGAACCATGAGCGATCCTGTTACAGTTTCAGTGATAGGAACGGTTTAAATTAATTGCGAATTACGATTCAGGAATCAGGAAGCCCTCGGATGTATAATTCGAGGGCTTTTAATTTTTCACAATGGTGTAGTTCCCCAAATTTTCCCTTTTCATCCTTCTATGATATGACCCTTTTTCGGGGTCATGCAATAGAAGGATAGTGGGGATTGTCGGTACTAATACAAAGAGCATTTTTAGGAGTTGGCGTAAAGTAATTTTGATAAAAATCTTTCGTTATTATATGGAATGAAAACTTTGATGAACATCATTGTTTGTTGCCTGCATGTGCTGCCAATGGCTCTGTTCGGACAAGTCGAGATTAGGAATATCAGCTTGAAAGATCCTGATGCGAACCTCTTATACCGAGGGTGGATCAATGAGATTTTGGTGTCGGGCATTGATTCTAACAGGGTCATCGCGATGACTTCTTATTATGACATGATGGAGATTATACAGGTGAATAAAACTCTCTTAAATGTAACACCAAAGTTTGGATACCGGACACAGCCAGTCTGTGATACTCTTTATTTATTCGTGGATGGGGTGAAGGTTTTAGCTAAAGATTATGATATCAAAAGAGTCCCTCCACCGATATTCAGAATAGGATGTTTGAAGTATAATGACACGGTAACGGTGGCGCAGCTATTAGCTGATCCTGAAGTGCATTTCTTTGAGCCTGACATGCAATTAAACCTGAATTATAAAGTTGCAAGTCTTGACATGATTCTTATAAAGAAAGATAATGACATCATTCATGAGTTTGAAAGATTAGACAACAATAGATTCACTACCCTCGAACAGGAATTGATAGAACAAATGCAGCCTGGGGACAGGATTGTTTTCTTGAATATAAAAATCAAGGGTCCAGATGGACTGACGCGACCTGTTAATGAATGGAGATTTGTTATTAAATAATTTCCTAATTCGATTCAGTAAAGAAATTTTTCTTCTCATCCTTCTATGATATGACCCTTTTTCGGGGTCATGCAATAGAAGGATGGTGGGGGTTGTCGGGAAGAAGAAACTTAAGGAAAGTATTTATAAATCTCTTTGCGATTCATAAATCTTAAAAGAATCAGAGTATCCTTTTCTATCTTAAATCCTAAACGATATTGTCACACCCTGATCCTGTAATATGAACCCTTGCTTTTTATTTTCTTCAGATGATTCACCTCTGCCAGAGAAGCACTGTTTTCAGGTATTTCAATAACTTCTTGCAATTGAATTGCTAACTTCTTATTCTTTACTTTTAAGACATCTTTTTCGAAGGAAGAAAGGACTCTTATCTTCATTGTCCTTTCGACACTTTATCAAGATGTGTTTTGACTTTAGTCATACTCCCTTTACCTGATTTCTCGGCTTCTTTGAGAGCGGCAATAAAGGCTAAGTCCTCCATTTCATCTGATGAGAGCGTTGTCGCTTCCTTCTTCATTTTCTTTAATAAATTCATGAAAAAATCAGTCTCCGATTTCGACTTGCTTGGTATCAATATGTATTGCATAACTGTATGATTGCTTATTATTAATAAGAATGCAAAGTTAGGAATAATATCATTAACGAATTCTATTGGTAAGATGAATGGTCACGTTCGATTCTTTACCCCAATCCCTATGAAATAAATTGCTATCAACAAAGCCCCAATCCCTGATACAATAAAGGTCAATTGAGGATAATAGACCACCCACAACAGCCCAGCGATGCTGCTTGATAAGAGTGCCAGGATGCTGGAGATGGCAGAGAAGAAGCCGATGGCAGTAGCGGTTTCGTCCTTCGGAGTGATTTTAGAAATCCAGGCTTTAATGATTCCATCGTTGCAGGCGGCATAGATGCCATACATGAAAAACAGAATGTAAAGCATCGGAATGCCCGTGAGATGTGCCATTCCGAGATACACCGCCGCGAATAAAATCATGCCGGAGATGAACATCGCTTTCATCCCGATCCTATCCGCCGTATGTCCGATAGGATAGGATGCGGCAGCAAAGATGATGTTGTAAAAGACATACACCCCGATGACTTCGCGGTCCGTGAAGCCGGTGCTTTTAGCCATCAGCAATAGCAGCATATCAGTACTATTGATGAGCGTGAAGGCAAAGAACCCGATGGCGATGCGCTTGAATTCCATTGAAGCTCCTTTCCAATAACCGATGAATGCAAAAGGGTTTAAGGTCGCGACTTTCGGAGCGGAATGCACAGGCTTTTCTTTGATCAGGAAAGTAAGCATCACGCCGATCAATGCAGGAGCAAAGGCGATGAAGAATAGCCATCTGTATTGCCCGGGATAGTAGTAAAGATAAATCAATGCCACGACAGGTCCGATAGCCGCACCCGCAGTGTCCATGCCTTGTCTGAATCCGAAGACCTTGCCCTTGTCTTCGTTCCTGGTAATGGATGACAGGAAAGCATCGCGCGCGCCGGTCCTCACACCTTTCCCGAGCTTATCCATGAAGCGCGCCGTGAATACCCAGCCCACATAAGTAAACATCGCAAGCATCGGTTTGGATAAGCTGCTAATCAAATATCCGAGCCTCACGAAAGGAATGCGTATTCTCTTCTGGTCGGATAATTTTCCAAAGAAACCCTTACCGATTCCAGCCACAGCTTCTGCGAACCCTTCTAATATTCCGATTGCCAATGCCCCAAAACCGATGCTCTTAAGATATACAAGCATTATGGGATAAAGCATCTCGCTCGAAATATCATTGAACAAGCTTATCAGCCCAATGATGAGGATGGTTTTGGTGATTACTCTTTCTTTGCTCATTCGTTAATTGTCTAATCGTTGATTGCGTTTTTGTTTAATCGTTAATGGTGAAACGTCAAA
>JABDAW010000065.1 GCA_013288905.1 Bacteroidota bacterium
CATGTCTTGCTGCCGATGCCTTCCAAATGGATGTACGGGAGGCATCAGCAGCATCCGAAAGCTTCCGGAGATGTCTATGGGAGGCATCGGCAGCTTCCGAAAGCTTCCGGAGACGTATCTGGGAGGCATCGGCAGCAAGCTTTGCCTCCCATAGACGTGTATGGAAGGAAATGCGAGATTCGACTATGAAAAGGACAAATATAGCGGGGAATATGCTTGAAACACTCCTATTATATGTACACATTTTTTCATTGCCCCTTGCTTGAATGAATTCTATTTTCCTAATTTTGCTGGATAATAATTTAAAAATAGATGGAAGCAATAGTAAACAAAATAGATGAATTAGCAGGTGAATTAAAGCGTTTGCTGCCAATGAAACCGGAGTACCAACAAAGGCTGGATAAAAAATTCAGGCTTGAATTTAATTATAATTCCAATCACATAGAAGGAAATACGCTTACTTACGGCGAAACGGAATTGCTTTTATACCGCGATCATACCAATGGCATCCATACTTTAAGGGAATATGAGGAAATGAAAGCGCATGATCTGGCATATTTTTTAATTCAGGATTGGGCGAAAGAAAAGGAGCGTCCTTTGACGGAATCAGACATTAAAGAATTGAATAAAATCATTTTGGTTAAGCCCTTTTGGAAGGAGGCAATTACTCCTGATAATAAACCTACAAGGCGGTTAATAAAAGTTGGCGATTATAAAGAATTTCCCAACTCTGTTCTTTTGGAAAATGGTGAATTATTTGAATATGCATCACCCACCGATACCCCGATATTGATGGGCGAAATGATGGATTGGTACAGGAATGAAATCCAGAAAGGGGAGTTGCATCCCGCAGTATTAGCGGCTTTCCTGCATTATAAATTTGTTCGTATTCATCCATTCGATGATGGTAATGGAAGGGTATCCCGTTTGCTGATGAACTATGTTTTATTACAAAATAATTACCCTCCGGTTATTGTTAAAACATCGGATAAGAAAAATTATATCGGGGCATTAAATAATGCGGATGCCGGCAATCTTGAAGCATTCTTTGAATACATCTCCAGGCAATTAGTTTGGAGCTTGGAGCTTTCGATTAAGGCAGCAAAAGGAGAGAGCATCGAAGAGCCGGATGACCTGGATAAACAGATAGAATTATTGAACAGGAAATTGGTTTCTAAAGATGAAATCAAGAAGAAAAAGTCGAGAGAAGTTATTCAAGAAACCTTTACGAATTCTTTGGAACCTTTATTAAAGACTATTGAAGAACGGCTTGGGAAGTTTGATCATTTCTTTTTTGAGAAGGAACACAGATATTTTATTAATGATACAATCCCAACCACTTTAAAAAATTGCGGGACCTATCCAGAATTGAATAATATAAGAGTTAATTTTGGATGGAGAGGTTTCA
The DNA here is from genome assembly GCA_013288905.1 of Bacteroidota bacterium. GTDB lineage: Bacteria > Bacteroidota > Bacteroidia > AKYH767-A > JABDAW01 > JABDAW01. The sequence continues at coordinate 1,409 of JABDAW010000065.1, forward strand.
AGAAAGGTGGAGTCAAAACGTTTCATTTAGGTATTGAATTGAAGGCTGACTTTAATGATTTCACCTATACTTTAAAGGGAAATGGCATTGAAAAACCAATACATAAAACCTATTCAGAATCTTTTACAGAAGAAGAATGCAAAGCCATTGCCAATGAAATCGGGAATCATGTTCTTGAGGAAATAGAAAGGATGTTTGCATCCGAACAATAACTCATTGATGAGGATAAAGAGATTTTGGGAATAGGAAAAATGATAGTAGAATAAAATAATTTATAAATCAACTAATAATAATTTAAAGAAATGAAAACTAAAAATGTACTAATGATTGTAATCGCATTCGCCTTAACTGGCTTGAGTGCAAAGGCTCAACTGAAATTCCAGAAATGTATCGGCGGCGCACTCGGCGATGATTATGGAAATTGCATCCAGCAAACCGCCGACAGTGGCTATATCATCGCCGGATATACCACCTCATTTGGTGCCGGAAACTATGATGTATATCTCATAAAATTGGATGCCAATGGAGATACTTCATGGACCAAAACTTATGGAGACACCTTGAATGATATGGCGAATTTTGTACGCCAGACAAGGGATGGCGGATACATCATCGCCGGTCAGACTTATAATTATGGTGCTGGTGAATATGACATGCTGGTCATCAAAACCGATGCCTCGGGCGACACGATGTGGACAAAGGTTTATGGACATCCATATAACGATAATGCGACTTCTATTGAGCAAACCAGCGATGGCGGATATATCGTCGGAGGCACAATGGATATAGGTGGTTTGGGCTATCTGGAAGCTGCATTAATGAAGTTGGACAGTGTGGGGAATGTGGCGTGGATAAGGCTGTTTAGCTACTTGTATAATTTTGTTGCCAACGATGTTCATCAGACTTCTGATGGTGGATATATCCTTGTTGGGTCTGCCATTTACAGTAATTACAATCATGTTTACATGGTCAAAACGGATGCTTCCGGCGATACCCTATGGACAAAATATTATGGCGGCGGCGGACAGGATTGGGGCAATCAGATTCAACAAACTTCCGACAATGGATTTGTCATAATCGGGGAGACCACAAGCTTCGGTGCGGGATCAGGCGATGTCTATGTTATCAAGACCGATTCCTTGGGCTTGGCACTATGGTCAAAGGTCTATGGGAGCACGAATGTAGATGTAGGATATTCTATAAAACAAACGCCAGATGGAGGTTATATCTTGGGTGGTGTATCACAAAGTTTCGGTCCCAATCCGGTGAATTGTTATTTAATAAAAATTAATTCAAGCGGCATTCCTGCATGGTCGAAAATCTACGGTGGAAGCGGCTCCAGCTTTGGGTATTCTGTTGATATTACAACAGACGGAGGATATGTGCTGGCAGGAAATAATACGGGCTTGGGTGCAGGTGGCTCCGATGTTTATATCATTAAGACAGATGGCTTGGGCAGCAGTGGTTGTATTGATAGCAGCGTTACCACTGTTTATTCAACTCCCCAAACACAATTATTGACAAATGTTACCTCCATTGACTCGGTGGTAAATGCCGCTACTGCTGCGCCATTCATTAATCATGGAGGCACCGTTTCAGACCTTTGCAATAATGTCGGCATCAAAGAAATTGTTTCCAAAATAGGTATCTCTCTTGCTCCCAATCCATTCACCACCCAAACAATTTTAACCCTTCAAGGCACCTATAACAACCCATCGTTATTCATTTACAACTTGCTCGGTCAGGAGGTAAGAAACATAGCGGTCGGCACGAATTCACAAATAACTATTAACAGAGAACATCTCGCATGCGGTATGTATTTCTATAAACTTATTGATGAGAATAAAGAGGTCATCGGCATTGGGAAGATGATTGCTGAATAAAAAAGGAAAAGCCTTCCAAAGATTGTTTGGAAGGCTTTAAAATTCTGAAATTAAATTCTATTATTCTCCTTTTAAGCTCGCCACCAGGTATTCTCGATTAAGACGAGCGATGTGAGCTACTGATATTTCTTTAGGACATTCAGCTTCGCAAGCACCTGTGTTGGAGCAATTTCCAAAGCCTGCATCATCCATTGTCTGAACCATTTTAAGAACACGTTCGGTGCGCTCCACTTGCCCCTGTGGCAACAATGCCAATTGGGACACCTTAGCAGAAACAAACAACATAGCCGAGGCATTCTTGCACGCCGCAACACATGCCCCACAGCCTATACATGCTGCGCCATCCATAGCTTCATCGGCTACGGGCTTCGGAATAAGAATGGAATTTGCTTCGGCAGGACTACCAGTATTCACAGACACAAAACCGCCTGCCTGCATAATCTTATCAAAGGCAGTACGATCAACAACCAAATCCTTCACCACCGGAAATCCTTTGGCTCTCCAAGGCTCGATAGTGATGGTTTCGCCATCCTTGAAATGACGCATGTGAAGCTGGCAAGTAGTAGTGCCCGCTAAAGGACCGTGTGCCCTGCCATTGATATACATAGAGCACATCCCACAGATGCCTTCACGGCAATCATGATCGAATGCGATTGGTTCTTTATTCTCTTTGATTAATTTCTCATTCAGCACATCCATCATCTCCAGGAAGGACATGTGGGTGCTTACACCATCGAGTTTATAGGATTCAAATTTGCCTTGGGAGGTGGGATTTGATTGTCTCCAGATTTTTAGGGTTAGGTTTAGGGTATCGGTCATAATATTAGGTAAAAGGGTATATGTTATAAGGTATAAGGTTGGAACTACTTATTCATAATTTCTTTCTGCGAGATGAATCTCTTCAAATTTAAGAGGCTCTTTGTGGAGCTTGGCGGGCTGGTTGTCGCCTTGGAATTCCCAGGCGGCTACGTATGCAAAGTTGTTGTCATCACGCTTGGCTTCGCCTTTGTCGGTGGCGCTTTCTTCGCGGAAATGACCGCCACAGCTTTCTTTGCGGTTCAGGGCATCATCAATCATTAGTTCTCCCAATTCGAGGAAGTCGGCGACGCGGGCGGCTTTCTCTAATTCTGTATTGAATTCAAAGGCAGTACCCGGAATTTTTACATCTTTCCAGAATTCTTCACGGATTTGTTGCACCATTACCTTGGCTTTCATTAAGCCTTCTTCATTCCGTGCCATTCCACAATAATCCCACATTACCTTGCCTAATTTCTTGTGAAAATCATCTACCGTTTGATTGCCTTTAATGGAAAGTAATTTATCAATTCTTTCTTTGACATTGTTCTCTGCTTCGGCAAATGCAGGATGATCGGTTGGGATGGCTTTGGTCATGATTTCACCGGAAAGATAGTCGCCGATGGTATATGGAATTACATAATATCCATCAGCAAGACCTTGCATCAAAGCAGAGGCACCAAGGCGATTGGCACCATGATCAGAGAAGTTGCATTCGCCGGTGGCATAGAGACCTTTGACGGTGGTCATTAAATTATAATCAACCCAAAGTCCGCCCATAGTATAGTGAACGGCAGGATAGATTCGCATGGGAGTTTTATAAGGATCTTCGCCTGTAATCTTTTCATACATTTCAAAAAGATTTCCATAGCGGGCTGCAATCACCGGCTGACCTAAACGTGCGATGGCATCACGGAAATCAAGATATACCGCAAGACCCGAAGGACCAACGCCTTTGCCTTCATCGCATGCTTGTTTGGCAGCGCGGGAGGCGACATCTCGAGGGACGAGATTTCCGAAGGCAGGATATCTTCTTTCTAAATAATAATCGCGTTCGTTCTCTGGAATATCAATTGGTTTGCGAGTATCTTTTTCTTTCATGGGGACCCAGATTCGACCATCATTACGAAGAGATTCAGACATCAAAGTAAGCTTGGATTGATAGTCGCCAGAGACAGGAATGCAGGTGGGATGTATCTGTGTGAAGCAAGGATTCCCAAAGGCGGCACCTTTCTTATAAGCCTTCCAATTGGCGGTAACATTGCAACCCATTGCATTGGTGGAGAGGAAGAAAACATTGCCATAGCCGCCAGTAGCCAATACTACTGCATGACCGAAATGACGCTCTAATTTTCCAGTAACTAAATCACGAGCGATGATGCCACGAGCCTTGCCATCAATCATCACCACCTCAAGCATTTCATGGCGGTTATACATCTGAACCTGTTTCTTTCCAATCTGACGACTTAGAGCACTATAGGCACCCAATAACAACTGCTGACCAGTCTGTCCGCGGGCATAGAAAGTTCTTGAAACCTGCACGCCACCGAAGGAACGATTGTCAAGAGTACCGCCGTATTCACGGGCAAAAGGAACGCCTTGCGCCACGCATTGATCAATGATACTTGCACTGACTTCTGCAAGGCGATAAACATTGGCTTCGCGAGAGCGGAAGTCGCCGCCCTTGATGGTATCATAGAACAAACGATAGGTGCTATCGCCGTCATTCTGGTAGTTCTTGGCAGCATTGATACCGCCTTGAGCTGCGATACTATGCGCACGACGCGGGCTGTCCTGAAAACAAAATACTTTTACCTTATAACCCAACTCTGCAAGACTTGCGGCGGCAGAAGCACCTGCTAATCCGCTACCTACCACGATAACTTCCAGATGGCGTTTGTTGGCGGGGTTCACGAGCTTTACTGTCGAGCGATATTTAGTCCACTTCTCGGCTAATGGTCCTGGTGGAATCTTTGAATCTAATGTTATCATATTCGGGGTGTTATTTAAGGATTTCAAAAAAGAAAAGTATCGGGAACATTCCAAAGCCAATCGTCATGATTAATGCAAAGCCTGTTCCGCAGGCTTTGAAGATTGGAGCGTATTGTTTATTGCTGATTCCTAAAGATTTAAAAGCCGACTGCGCCCCATGATTAAGGTGCATTCCCAAAAATAAAACGGACAGAATATAAAATGCACTATACCACCAATCCTTGAAAGCGATGACCACACTCTGATACATACTTTCGGGGGCATCGAGGAAGCGATGGGCAAAGAAAAAAGTCCTCAAATGAATGATTAAAAAGAACAGAATAACGCTCCCCGTCAAACCCATATTCCGCGAAAACCAAGTGCTGTTTTCATTGCCTTTATTCACCGCATAGCCTATTGGGCGGGCTTTCCTGTTCGCAAGGGTAAGAAACAATCCATCAACAGCATGAATGATGATGCCGCCAAACAAAGCATATTCCACAATCCTGATCAAGAGGTTATGAGTCATGTCTTCGGTGTATTTATTGAAGGCTTCACCGCCATCGTTATAGAGCATCATTAAATTGCCATAAAGATGTTCGATGAGAAACATACATAGGAACAATCCGGTCATTGCCATCAAGGCTTTTCGTCCTACTGTGGGGTTAAAGATTTTGGTAAGGGTGGTCATAGGTGCTGTGAATTATTTTTGTGGCTGCAAAATTAAACTTTAAAGATGATATTCCAAATGACCAATAAAAAAACCGGACTAATTTTTCATTAGCCCGGTTTTTTAATAAATAACTAATCAAGTTATTATCTCACAACGTAGCTCATCATTAATTTGTGAATGTAATAGTCCGCCCATCCAAGTTCTGGGCCAAAAACTTTCAAGGAACCAGCGTAATTATCCCACTGATCAGAATCAGAAGTAGGACACAACAAATAAACATGATCTTTACCATTCTTGTATTCTAATAATAGACCACAAGGTTTGGTTTCACCATCTCTTATTACTCCAGAGAGGTTTAAAGTTTTTGATCCATCATGGTGCTGTCCGAAATCTACAAGTTTGTAACCGGCTTTTACTCCGATTCCAGCTTCAACCTGACTTTTGTAGCCTTTTGTAAAGTAAGTGTACTCTTCAGATGTGGTAGGCTTTTGGGCGTAACAATTTACTATTATCACTGATAATAATGCAACGATTAATTTTTTCATTTTTTTATAATTTTATTATGTTTAACTGTTTTTATATCGGGGCAAAATTAGAAAAAATTTAATGAAACAAAACAACCGGAGAAAAAAATCCTCTTATCCGGTTGTTTTATCAATTTAAATTTAATCGGTCACTATGACAAGATATTTAGATGCAGACCAAAACTTCTCGGGATTGGTGATGATCAATTTATCATACATCTTTTTATCATTCTTATCTAATTTATAAGAGCCGGCAGGGTGCGTGGTTATGAGTTCTGCATGCTTTGATTCGATTGTGATATTATTGGTTTGGGTGATATCAATCCTTGTAAAGGCATCGGTATTAAAATCATCTTTTACCTTTTCATTTCTTCCTATTCCGAGGAAGCCGCCGTCTTTATCCAATACTTTTTTAGCCTTCAATTCTTTATAGGTTCCGAGAATGTAGAATGCAGTATTAAGTTTGGTTGTTTGTTCGGCAATGGTTTGATTTTGCTTCTCTCCCGTGGCTTTCAGTTCTTCGATATTAGATTTCAATTTCACAACATTGGCATTCACGGCTACTAATTGTTTATTCAAATCCACCAATTCCGAATCCTTTGAAATCAATTGGCTCTTTAAGGTCTCAATCATTTTTTGCAGAGAACCGATTTTGTAATCCGACTGTCTTAATTTTTCATTCAGATAAGCGAGTTTTTGTTTGTTCTGATCCATGAAATCATTGATCAATTTGATGTCATCATTAATGCGTTCTTTAGCATTTTGCGACATTTCGCCATGACTTTTTGATTTTGCCACGATGATAGACTGGTGCTTCTTCACGGAGTCTAAATTCGCCTCGATTTCATTAAAGGAACCGACGAAGGAATTGATGGAAGAATCCTTTGAATTTTCCATAGACATCAGGGAATCCTGCGTCTTTTGCATTTGGGCGATTTTGTTTTCAGCCTCATGATCTTTGCACCCAAAAAACAGTGCGCTTACAAAAAGAATTAACAGATACTTTTTCATTTTTTTATTATTTTTAAGAGTTAAATTAGATAAATATTATTTAGCAGCATTCCCTGCAATTAGGGTGCCAAAATTAAAAAAATGTTGGTTAACTTAATCGGGTTGATAAAGTTCAATAGGTTTAGTAAGTTTAAAATTTGGAATTCGGTTATCCAAATCTTAATCAAATGGAAACAGAAATTTCATATTCCCAAATAGGATTCCAAATAAGCCTCTGCTATTTTCCAAAAGGAGATTAATTATTTCCACAAAAATTCCAAGCCCTTCCATAAACTTCCGAGGTCTTTCCATATCCGTTTTCTTTCCTTCCATAGATTCCAAAAATGCTTCCATAAACATATCAATCATTCCCAGGAGACTTGGAAAATCGTATGGAAATTTCTGAAAAACGTATGGAAATTACCCATCCGCGTATGGAAATTAGCCTCTGGCGTATGGAAATTACTCATCAGTTTATGGAAATTAGCCTCTGTTTTATGGAAATCTTTGATGTGTTTATGGAAGATTTCAGCCCTCATGTGGAAATAATCGGCTGTATTTCAGCTTATATCGAGTAAAATTCAAATTTTCAAAAATCTAAAGGCTTAAGTTTTGGGGTAAATTCTACAAAAGTCTCCTTCAAAAGTCTTTGAACTTTAAACCTTTTCTCCCCCGATTTACGTTCCCTTATCTAATTTTGACCGCTTGAATAATATTTTGAATTCTCTCAAAAACTTTCTTTTTAATAATTGGAATTCCATCTTTTCGAAGACCAGGAATGACTTTGTTTTTGATAAAAAGAACAAAAATTATGGGGCATATTTTCTTCGCAAGGGCTATTTTAAGACCTTAATTCGGAGTTATCTGATAGCAATTTTGTTCCTGCTTTTATTGGTTTATACCCCCTCGATTTTAGAAATTATTAATGAGCTCAGGAATAAGAATATTTTGACTGATAAAGAGATTTCGGAACTATCGAAGAGCACCGATATTGTATTGCAGCCGCCGCCGGAAATACAATTGGACATCACGAAACCTCCCGCCATTCCTCAAATAATCATTCAAAGGAAAGACACCATTCCGCCAAAGCCTAAAGAAAATAGTAGTCCGAAAGATACCGTAATTATTAATCAGGACAGCCTTCTTCTTGCAATGAAAGATTCACTCGAAAAGGATTCTTTGAATCGAATAAAAGATTCATCGGCACTTGCAAACGACATCATTAATACCAATGGAAGTTTGCGGATGAAAGTAGATGCAATGCCCGAGTTTCCCGGGGGCGCGATAGCATTGAGATTTTTTCTTAAGACGCATATCCAATACTCGCTGCGGGCAAAAGCGAGTAACACGATGGGCATCGTGAATGTTTCATTTGTTGTTGAGGCGGATGGGAGTTTGACGAACATCAGATTGCTCATGGCTGTGGGCAATGGTCTTGATGATGCCGTGATACAAATGATCCAGGCAATGCCTCACTGGAAGCCTGGAATGCGGCGTGGTAAACCGCAACGATTCCTGGTGAATCTTCCTGTGAATTTTACGCTAAAGGACAAATAAAAATTTTCATAATTGATTGTTTATTAATTTTGCAACATGAATAAAATTACTGAATCGGATTCTAACTATAATCATCTGGAAAAGATGAGCGTGAAAGACCTATTGACCAATATCAACAAGGAAGATAAGACTGTTCCTGATGCTATTGAAAAAGTAATTCCACAAATTGAATCCTTGGTGAATGCGATTGTGAAGAAAATGAAAAAAGGCGGACGATTGTTTTACATCGGAGCCGGTACCAGCGGGCGATTGGGGATTGTGGATGCGTCAGAAATACCTCCTACTTTTGGAATGGAGCATGGGAAAGTTATCGGGATCATCGCCGGTGGCGATTCTGCTATTCGCAAGGCAGTTGAATTCGCCGAAGATGATGAAAAGCAGGGCTGGAAGGACTTGCAAGCGTTTAAGATTAATAAAAAAGATATTTTGATAGGTGTTGCTGCCTCCGGAAGCACTCCTTATATTATAGGTGCTTTGAGAGATTGCAGGAAACATGACATTATCACCGGCACGATTGCTTGTAATAAAAAAACAAAGATTAGTAAACACTCTGATTATCCGATAGAGGTTATTGTGGGTCCTGAATTTGTTACCGGAAGTACACGGATGAAAGCCGGAACGGCACAGAAACTGGTGCTGAATATGATTTCTACTTCGGTGATGATTCAATTGGGAAGGATCAAAGGAAATAAGATGGTGGATATGCAACTTTCGAATAACAAACTTATCAAACGAGGTACCAAAATGTTGATGAAAGGTCTTGAGATAAATGAAAGTGAGGCGGCTAAACTCCTCAAGAAATATGGAAGCGTGAGGAAGGCAATGGAAGCAAGGAATAAAGTCAAATAGAGATTTTATATTTTATTTTAAATTCTTTTCTTTGCCGCCCCAAAAAGAATAATTACCATGAAAGACGAAGTATATAGCAAATTCAGGATTTTCGGCATCCCCATTTCGTATTGCGATACGAAGGAGGCATTGTTATTTGTAGAGAAATCCATTAAAAATAAGGAGACTAATTCTATCTTCACACCATGTCTGGAAAGCCTGGCATTGTATAATACCAATCCTGCTTTTGCTGAGGCTTCTGATAACGTTGACCTGTCTATCGTTGATGGAATTACCTTGGTTCAGATGAGCAGGTTGTCCGGGCATCCTTTGAAGGAAAGAATCACCGGTGCTACATTTGTGGTTGAGATCATTAAAGAATTTCATGACAGGGCAACATTCTTTGTGGTAGGAAGCAAGCCGGAGAACTTAGAAATTGCTTTTGCGAAACTTAAGAAAGATTATCCTACTATGAAGGGAATTGGGTATTATTCCCCGCCATTTTATCCGGGATTCTTCCCTAAGGAAGAAGGAGATGTCGTGATTAAAAAGATTAATGAAAGTGGTGCCAATGTTGTGTTCTTTGCCCTGGGGGCACCTAAGCAAGAGCTATTAATCCAAATGGTAAAACCTCATGTCAAGGCAAATATCCTGATGAGTTGCGGAGGGACATTTGAGTTTATCGGAGGAGTGGTTCCGAGGGCACCAAGAAAAGTTCAAAGAATGGGGATAGAATGGGCATATAGAATCTATACCGACCCTAAAAGAATGATCAGAAGATATTCGTGGCAGGCAAAAGTATTTGCAATAGTTGTCTTTAAAGCGATTTTAGGAATTAAAAGAAAATAGAACTTCTTTATACCTTAATCGTAAAAAAGTACGATGCAAGATATAGAACCATATTACAATTGGGAAAGCCTTTACAATTCGGCAGAGGATGAGCTGTCACCCTTCTATGGAAGGGAATACAGTGAATTTGAATATGTGAATACTATCTATAATTACTATATCCATCCGCAGTGGGATTATATCGGATCGCCCACTCTTTACATCAAAATTTTATTTGCTGATTATATTCAGGGATATGCAATTATCGAGATGATCGGTGAATGGAATGATGCCATAAATAATGACATCATGTTCCTTAAACGCGAAGTTGCTGATCTGCTTATTGCAGAGGGCATCAACAAGTTTATTTTGATTGGTGAGAATGTATTGAACTTTCATGTTTCAGATGATTCATACTATGAAGAGTGGTTTAATGATGTTGAAGATGGGTGGATAGTGGCATTAAATTTCCGCGAGCATGTGATAATCGAAATGGAGCGCGGCAACATTGATTATTATCTTGGAATGGGCGGTGAATTGGATACTGTGGAATGGCGCACTTACAATCCCATGCAGCTATTCGAAAGGATAGAAAAAGTTCTTACGAAACGGTTGAATTAATTAGACATCAACATATATAAAAATAAGAAGCCGTCCAAAAAAGCTGAACGACTTCTCACAAAACAAAACAACTACTCTTTATATACTTTTTTACTCTTTCTTAGCTTTGAGGTTATACATAACCATTGCTCCATACGATCCGATAGTTGTCAAAATCATGCCTCCGATAAATTTCATTCCAGGAAGATTATCACTCAAGAAACCAATCCTTACGGGGAACAGAAAAACAAGGACCATAATTACTACTGCTATTACTTTATTCTTATTCATTTTAAACGTTATTAATTACTGTTTTTTAACAATGCAAAATTAGATATAAAACCAAGTGAAAAATATGACCTATGTCAGATATTTACATGATCTTTATCAGTTCTTCCATTTTATACATCCAGTTCATGAAATCGTAATTAAAACTGGAAAATCTTCGCTTCGTTCCTTTGATAAAAGAAATCTTTCCTACTTTTGCCCTCTTATTAACAAAAGTAATTACTGCTATGAAAGATTCAATATTCTACTGTTCTCAATTCTTGTTTGTTGACTGCTGTTTTACTGCAATGGGCAAAACCAAACGATCAAAGATTCTCTCATTAAAGTAATTCCAATATACTAAAGAAGAAATCTCAGAGAATTGTTAGTATAAAATGTCAAAACTGTACCTCATACCAAGCCCCATAGGCAACCTCGAAGACATAACACTTCGGGCAATAAGAATCTTGAAAGAAGTGGATATTATCCTTGCCGAAGATAAAAGAACTACGGGCTTCCTGTTGAAGCATCATGGCATCCAGGCTAAGAAATTCTATTCGCATCATCAGCACAATGAACATGAAGGCGCAAGCGAAATAGTTGATAAAATGCTTGCCGGAGAAAATGCTGCTTTGGTAACCGATGCAGGCACTCCCGGCATTTCTGACCCGGGCTATTTAATCGTTCAGGAATGTTTGAAGCATGGAATAACAGTAGAATGCTTACCGGGCGCAACAGCCCTTATTCCAGCATTAATCAATTCAGGATTACCCGCTGACCGCTTCTGCTTTGAGGGATTCTTACCATTGAAAAAAGGAAGACAAACCCGACTCGCCTTATTAGCCGAAGAGACCCGCACCATGATATTCTATGAATCCCCATACCGATTAGTAAAGACGTTACAACAATTCTCTGACCTCTTCGGACCCGAAAGAAAAGCAAGTGTATCAAGAGAGCTTACCAAATTATTTGAAGAAAATAAACGTGGTACCTTGGCAGAACTCATCGAATACTTCTCAGCAAAAACTATCAAAGGTGAAATAGTAATAGTGGTCGCCGGGAAGGATTAATTTTCCTTATTATACTTTGGAATTTTTACGATGAAGGTAGTTCCGACACCCAGCGTGGTTTCAAAGGTTATTGAACCTCTCATGCTTTCAATGCTATTCTTTACGATAGCTAATCCAAGTCCCATTCCGGTAGTTTTTGTCGTAAAGTTCGGGTTGAATATCTTATCTGTTTTATCTTCAGGAATGCCACTTCCATTATCAGAAATTGAGACGATATAACTGTCTTGATTATCGCTGATAGTGATATTTATAATTCCCTTTTCTCCCTCTGGAATTGCTTGAATGCCGTTCTTAATGAGATTAGAGAAGGCTCTGGACAATTGCTCCTTATCCCCGAATAGCGGCAGGTTCGGAGCAATTCCTTCTTGAATATTTGGAATGTAGATGGAGTGGATTATTTTAATTCCTTCAGTATCTTTGTAAAGATTACAAGTGCCTTCAATGACTTCCGCGAGGTTTATAACTTCATTATTTATCTTCGGCATCTGCGCGAAGTTGGCGAATTCAGTGGCTATATTGGATAATGAATCAATTTGTTCGATGAGAGTTTTAGCAGTCTTCTCGATCATCTCTTGCATCTTATCCGGATGATTTTTCCATGTACGTTCGAGATGCTGGATGCTTAATTTCATGGGAGTTAAAGGGTTCTTTATTTCATGGGCAACTTGCTTTGCCATTTCTCTCCAGGCACTCTCCCGCTCTGATTTGACAAGGAGTTCGGCACTTGCAGCAAGTTCATTGACCATGCGATTATATTCATTGACCAAGGCGCCAATCTCATCTTTTCTGCTGACTAATATCAACTCATTTTTCTTTCCTAATCGAATATTGCTAATGCTGTTTCTAATAATCCTCAAAGGCTGCGTGATATAATTTGAAATGAATAAAGCCATGACAATAGCCAATGCAAATAATAGAATATAAAAATTAATCAAAGCCACCACGAAGCCCGAAATCTCATTTTTCAATTCGGTCTCTTTACTGAAATATGGAAGGTTCAAATACCCGATCACCTTGTTGCTTTGATTGCGAATCGGGACATAAGCGGCAATGTATT
>JABDAW010000066.1 GCA_013288905.1 Bacteroidota bacterium
TTAGAGGAGGAAGGAATTTGTAATTGCTATCAAAGTCGTGAAGATATTCATCATCGAGAACCAAGTTATTGATGCAAACATCCGCAGTAACCTTCATTCCTTTTGCCTTAGCCTGGCTGATTAACTCAACCGAACGAGCAGTGGAAACACAGGTAAAATGAATTGGAGCATCAGCATATTCTGCAAGGTTTAAATCACGAATTATCATCACCTCTTCGGAAAGAGAAGGGATGCCTTTAAGACCTAATGAAGTACTCATAATTCCTTCGTGCATCTGTCCATTATGAGCAAGGCTTTCATCGAATGGAAAAGATACTACAAGACCATTGAAGTTCTTGGAATACATCAATGCCCGAAGCATCAAACCACTATCTGAAACTGGCTTCTTATCATCAGTAAAAGCAACGGCTCCTGATGTATTCATGTCATACATTTCAGATAATTCTTTGCCTTCTCTCTTAACAGATATAGCTCCAAAAGGATGAACCTTTACCGATGAACCTTTTGCACTGTTGATGATGTATTCAATACCTGATTTATTATGAATGGAAGGATTTGTAGAAGGCATTATTCCAACACCTGTGAAACCACTATGAGCAGCCACTTTCAAGCCATTCTGAATGTCTTCTTTGTATTCAAATCCTGGGTCGCAGAAGTTCACTCGCATATCAAACCAGCCCGGTGAAATAAACTGACCCATTGCATCAATAATCTCTACATCCTTGCCAGTTATTCTTATTGCTCTGTAAATCCTTTCTATGATGCCATCTTTAATAAAAATATCCCTTTTCTTCTTGTTGTGAGGAGAATTGGGATCAACGATCTTTACGTTTTTAATCAGTAGTTTCATGCCTTTATTTTATAGAATCATAAACAAAATCTTTAAAGAGAAAATCAGCGAGAATCATAATCATCTGCGTTATCTGCGTTCCTATCTCCATAATCTTAATAATAATTCTTCGGCAGCAAAGAAAATAAGTGCAAAGATGATGCAGTATTTCCAGAGCTGAATGCCACTCTCCAATTGGGCTAATTGCTTGGACATGCTTGGCAAATCAGCTTTAATAATCTCTGCATTATTGACATGATATTCCTTTGCCAAATCTTCTAATTCACCAGCATTATAACACCTCAAATCAGATTCCTTTCTGTCATAATTAAAGGAGTAGGTCGCCAATATTTTACCATCGGTAGTGAGATGATAATTCCCCGCACCTTTTATCTGATTATGAATGAAAATAGAATACACATTATTCATCATTCGATGCTCTGGAATGACATCAAAACTCAAGTCTTTATTAACCAAATGAAAAACATTATCACCCGTCAGTTGCATCTTATCATAATCAAAAGATTCATCCTTGCCGATGGTATAAGATAAGCGATTATTAGTAACACTCAACAAGGCAATCTTAAAGAATGTCGGAACAAAAATAGCATGTTGCACAAAGTTGCTGAACTCCTTATTCAAAGGCACTGCCGAGACATAAACCTTCCCTTTATCCACAGAATATTTACTTAAAAAACTCTCCTTATTTTCAAGGGTAAGTAGAGGTTGTTCAGTAGTCTTGGTATTCTTTGTGAAGGCATAATGTTTACTCACAACAGGCAGGTCAAGGTTCTCATTCAATTTAAACCCTGTAAAAACCTCCTTATAAACATCATCATCCAAATTGATTTTACTGACTTTAATAGAGCTTGTCTGCAAGCTTCCATAGCCATTGCAGCCCAATGATTGAAGCATGTCATTATAGGAACTTGCATTAATATCTTGCCCTGGAAATACAATTAAACTTCCACCCTTCCGAACATATTTTATCAACTCCTGTGCAAGCCCTGATGAGATAGAATTAAGTTCATTAAGGATAATTAATTGATCAGTATTAAACGAAGAATAATCTATCTGTTTCTCTGAAGAATTCCTGTAAACAAAGGCACTATCCTTGCCATACAAAGCATTGAGATAAACATTCTCATTGCCTCCATTGATACATAGAATATTTAGTTGTGCAGCTATCTCAAAAGAGAAAAAATAGTTATCATCAAACGTTATAGGATGATCGGCAACAGAGATTTCTCCATCCTGCCAACCCGTCTCGGTCAAGGTAAATGAAAGCGTATCTATCACCGTCCCATTCGCAGGAATGGTAACGCTTCCGGGTGATTTCTGCGTGCCATTTATCAGCAATTTTACCGGCATATTCTCGACCGATTCATCAGATAGATTCTTAATCCTTGCCAACAAATGTATTGTCTCATTGACCTTATGCACAGGGCTTGAAAACCAGCAGGAATCAATGAAAACATTCGCTGCCTTTTGTGATTCGAAAGGAACAAAACGAATGCTCAAAGCCGTATCTGCCTTGATTTTATCCACATCTGCCATCGTCTTTTGGAAGTCGGAAAGGATGAACGCAACAGGCTTCTTGGCATGTGCCGAATTAATCGTTTCCTGCTGCCTCGAAAGGATCTCAGACACATTCCTGGAAGCCGGACTCACCTTCACTTCATCCAATTGTTGCAGGAATTCTTCGCGGTTCATCAGGCGTTGATGGCGAGCCTCAAAATCATTCGTCAGCAACTGGAATTTATCAGAAGGTTTATACGCCTTGGCTATCTCGGCAGCCTTATTTTTCGCCTGTTCCAGCAGGGTGCCGTTCTTGCCGACAGCTTCCATGCTAAACGAATTATCAACATACACACTCACCGCGCGTTCGCTCTCGACGATGGCACTTTTAGAGACCGGAATATAAGGCTGTGCAAAGGCAAATACGAGAGCACAAATCGCCAGTATCCTCATCAGCAAAACGAGCAAATGTTTCAGCTTCGATTTCGACTGGGTATCGCGCTTGACCTCCCTGATAAATCGAACATTGGTAAAATCCATCCTCTTAAATCGTCGGAAATTAAAAAGGTGTATAATAATCGGTATCGAAACCGCCGAAAGGGCAAACAAAAAGGAAGGAAATACGAAATTCATCGGTGCAAAAATAAGAAAAATGTTAGCGAATAAATTAATATTAAGAATAAACAGAATCTTCATCCTTTTATTGCAGCTCCCGAAAAGGTCGCTATCATAAAAGGATGAAAGAAAAATTATGAATTATAAATGCTAAATTATAAATGCCTCGCAATTCATAATTCAACATTTATAATTCATAATTCTTTTCTCCATCTACGCTACCGTAGTGCTGATAGGCGCACTCCAGGCACTCATGCCGCCCTTCGAGGTGCTTGAACGCTTGCGGAAATAGGTCGTAACGGTAGTTGACATTCCAGTCAATAGAATCTTGCAATTCTTCTGACTTGGCAGGCTCACCCATACTATCACTCCCTCTGTCATAATACCATATTGAAATTCGTAAGTACCGGGTACTCTCTTTCCATCTACATTCACGGCGGCTGATTTGAGCCTTATGTTTCCGGTACCTGGTCCCATCGTATATTTAAAATCAACAATTTTTGGTGGATTCCGCACTATCACTACACACAGCGCAGTTTCTATGATTGATACTGCCAATGCCTGGTTTGCTGCGGCGAGCGCATTTATATATGCCATAAACAAATTCAGCGATGCCTTTACTTTCACTTTGGCGGCAGCTATCAGTGCGGTAGAGCCTGTTCCGTTTTTCTGTCCATAATTAAAAATGGCTGTGTTAAGCGCGGTATTGTAGCCAATCCATAAAGCAAGCCCGGTAAATGCAACCGTAAAATATGTGCTCAAATTCGCCGTCTGCACCGCCGCCATCTCTATAGAACGGTCTTTGTAAGCATTGATATTCTTCGGCATACCCAGCTTGCCTTTGATAATGGCAGCAACAGCCATCAGAATAATCATTCGTTTGCACACGCCATCCTGCATTTTCTTCACTGATTTAAACCACCAAATCACTTCATTAGTTGATTTAGCTCTGTTAGCTGCCTTGACGCTGTAATAAATCACATCAGCCTGTGCCGCAGAAATTACGTTGTCATTTTTCTTGCCATCTCTGATAATTTTGGCGATGAATTTCTGTTTGTGAGTCATTTTCGGACGACCGACTTTTCTTTTTGCAGGAATTGCCGCTTCCTTTACTTCAACAACTTTTTCTTTCTTAACTTTTACAACACCATTCTTCTTGTCTTCTTCTTTTCGAGTTTTAGAATTCTTATTAATGTTAGAAATTCTTTTATTCTCTGATGCTCTTGCGCCCGGAGCTTTCTTCTTTTTCAGAGGTGCCTTTTTCACCTCCATTTCAACTGCCATTGGAATCACTTCCTCTACTTCAATTGCATTTACACCTTCAGAAGCTATTTCTTGACGAGCTTCGATTTTCACCACAGACTCGACCCTTTTTTGGGGAATCTGCTGACCTTTCATTAAATTACTCATGTTATTAATATTATATGAATCTATTATTTCTTATTACATCACTATTATATACAGAAAAAAAGTTTGGACAAGGGAACATGTGCTACAAACAATATTGTCCGTGCTACAAACAATATTGTCCGTGCTACAAACAATATTGTCTGTGCCACAAACAATATTGTCTGTGCTACAAACAATATTGTCCGTGCTACAAACAATATTGTCCGTGCTACAAACAATATTGTCCGTGCTACAAACAATATTGTCCATGCTACAAACAATATAGTCCGTGCTACAAACAATATTGTCCGTGCTACAAACAATATTGTTCATGATACAAACAATATTGTTCATGCTACAAACAATATTGTTTAAACATCAAACATCCTTGCACGACGTTTTTATATGATTTTCCAGTATTAAACTTCATTAGTTCAATACCGCTATCATTTATTACCGACCACGATTTACAAATCATGGGGCGAAATTATGTTTTAAAGTGTCCCGTTTACACAAACAGGGTTACAAAGTGATTATTTCTTTAATCATGAGTTAAACCCGTAGATACCAATTTTTTTTAACCTTAGTAGAAAATAAAGCAATGAGAGTCTAAAGAACCTTATTACTTTATTTTATTCTATACAATAGACTTCTTCGATAAATAGTTTGGGATCATAAAAATAGGAACGCAGATGACGCGGATTTATATGATAAGATATGATTTTTTCCCTATGAGATCATATCTTATCATATAAATCCGCGTCATCTGCGTTCCTATTGTTAATCCTTGTCCCATTTTCCGAAGAGCTCTAATAAGGTAATAAGGTTGTATTCATCTTTGTTTTGTTTTCTACTAAGGTTAAAAACAAATCAACAGGGTTACAAAGTGATTATTTCTTTGTCAAAGCCTCAAATTTATCTTTCCAAGTCTTAAATCTTTTTCTTGAAAAATTAAAGAGTTTCATGATAATTTTCTTTAATAATTTATCATCAGAGCCTTTATTATCTTCAAAAGCCTGAAAGACCTCTATCGAAAAGAGATAATCCTTCAGCCTCCTGGTATTAAAAGTCCACCCCGGCAATTGCGTCAGAATTTCCTCGATTTTTTCAACACCCAAAATCTTAATCAGGATGTCATACTCTTCGTTATTCGCTATCATAGTATATGGTATTATATAATTATTTTAATGCCGCAAAATTACTATCCACATCACAGGGAAGGCTTACATAATTCTTTAAAAGACTTACATAATTCAGAGGTGGTTGTTTGGAATTATAAATAATATTGGTAATTTTGCGCCTTACTTTAATAATAATATAATGAGAATAAGAATTACAATCCTTGCAGCAATCATAACAGTTTGCTTTAGTTTAATCATTCAGAATGCCAAAAGTGCTATTGTAGATTTTAGCGCAAATCGTGATAGTATTTGTTTTGATTCATGTGTCTATTTTACAGATTTAAGTTCTGGAAATCCTATATGGTGGGAATGGACTTTTGGTGCTTCTAATTCTGATGCTACTGTTGGGAATACTGCATCAAATATGTATAATGGACAATCACCTCCATGTGTAAAATTTCATACTCCTGGACCACATAATGTTACCTTAGAAATTCATACCTCAACTGGTCATGATACTTCAATTACTAAAACAGCCTATATTTATGCTGGTGCATGCCCTGATCCTAGTATTTCTTCTACTATTCCTACAAATGATACAATTTGTTCATGTAAATGTGTTCAGTTTTTTTATACCGATCCTTCTGATCCCTTTGCACATGAGGTAACTTGGTATTTCATTTCAACATCTGCACCAACAGATACTTCGACAGAGGCGAGTCCAACAATTTGTTTTACAACACCAGGTGTTTTTTATGTTGTTTTGGTTGATAACAATGGTTTTGGAAAAGATTCATTGGTCTGGGGAGATAGTATAACAGTTATCCATTGTTTAAAACCTGCTGCGAATATTGATCCAGTTGTAGATACAATTTGCACAGGTACATGTGTACAATTCCATGATGCAAGTTGTAATACACCAACAAAATGGAGTTGGATTTTTCCTGGTGGGAATCCAGATACTTCAACTATCCAAAATCCACCACAAGTTTGTTATACTAACACAGGGAATACTCCAATTACTTATACAGTAAAAATGGTTGATACTAATGCTTTTGGATTTGACAGTGCTTACGCCACAATTATTGTTTTACCATTACCATGCATTGGAGGAATATCAAATATTCTAAAAATGAATAATACAATTCTTGTCTACCCCAACCCCGCCACCACCCTTCTAAACATCCATCAATCCCTCCCATCTCCCAATCAGCAATTAATCATCACAGACCTTCTCGGCACAGAAGTCTATAAAGAAATGCTTACCGGCATTGATAATACCATCTCTATTTCCACCTGGAGTGCAGGGATTTATTTCTATGAGGTAAGAAGCAATACCGACGTTGCACGCGGGAAGTTCGTGAAGGAGTTATGAGTTATGAAGTATGAGTTATGAGTTTTCTCACACGACTCATAACTCATACTTCATAACTCATAACTCTTTTCGTATCTTTGCAGCCATAATAAAATAAATTGAATGAATACGAAATATGTTACCGATAACAAAGGGAAAAAAGTAGAAGTCATTATTCCAATCAAAGATTATCAAAAAATAATTGAAGAATTAGAGGATTTAAAAGATGTCCGTGCTTATGATAAAGCCAAGGCATCCAAAGAAGTTTCTGTCCCGATAGACGAGGCTTTCAAGATGATTGAAAAGAAAAGAAAAGCAAGATAATGACCTACCAAGTCGTTATCAACAAAAAAGCTTTTAAGATATTAGAAGAAATAAATGAACCTGATTATTCTGCAATAAAGAAAGCCATTTATGCCTTAGCAGATAACCCGCGTCCGCATGGTTACAAGAAGCTGAAAGATAGAGCAGGTTATCGAATCAGAGTGGGAGAGTATCGCATAATTTATGAGATACTTGATAAGATTCTTTTGGTAGATGTGATAGATGTCGGTCATAGAAAAGATATTTATGATTGAATTCCTGATTCCATTTTCTTCTTCAAGTATTACTCCGCCACCACCCTTCTACACATCCATAGTCAATTAGGAATTAAGAATTAGGAATTAGGAACTTGCATCTCCTAATTCGTAATTCCTAATTCCTAATTGATTCCCTATCTTTGCAGCCATAATTAAATATAATCTAATGACAACAGCAAAGCTTAAAACAAAAGTTATAGACAAAATTAAATCTATAGAAGATACAAATCTTTTAGAAGCGGTCTATAATCTTATCGAATCAGATTTGGAATTACAGGTAACCATGAAACTTTCAAAAGAACAAATTACGGCTATTGAAGAAGGCAGGAAAGACATAAGAGAAGGAAAAACATTTACTGATGAAGAGGTGAAAAAAGAAATTGATAAATGGCTGCAAGAGTAGTCTGGTCAGCCAATGCCAAACATGATCTGAAAGAAATTTTAGCCTATTGGGTCTATAGAAATAAATCCAAAACATATAGTAAAAAGCTAAACTACCTGATAAATAAAGCGATAGAAGAAATTGTAATGTATCCAAAAGCAGGGAAATTGACAAGCGTAAAAGATGTTAGAGCAAAAATTATTGGGGATTACACAATCTTCTTTGAAGAAAAGAATAATAAGATTTATCTATTGCGAATTTGGGATACACGACAAAATCCTGAAAGACTAACAGGGTTATAAGCATGACTTCAGCAATATTATCAATGTCTTCAATAGCTTGATCAGACCATTTTACTTCAACCATTTCTTGAGTTTCTTCTTTGCCTCGGCAGTTGAATGTGTTTGCCCTTTAGCAGACTGCTCCAACCCTTTTTCAATCTTCTGAAGAAGAATGATTCTTTCAATGATCTCATCAGCAGAAAAGGTATCAGGGAGGTCATTTATAGTCTTTAAGACTTTCTCTTTGGTAAGCATTATCTTTAATTTTATTTGTTGCAAAGATACATTTTCTAATAGAAGAATATATCTACCCCACCACCACCATTCCACACATCCATCAATCCATCCCATCCCCCGAACATATAAAGGGATTTGCATTGGGGAGCTAAAATTACAATTACTAATAGGGATGGAATGGAAGAAATTATTTGGAATGATTGATTATTATCAGTAATTTTGCACTCGCTGACTTGCGCCATTGGGTTGCGGGCATTAATAAAATAATAATATGAGAAAAATCTTTACAACAATCTTAATCGTGTTGCCGCTTGTGTTCTTTGCATTGAGCAGCCATGCGCAGCAGGTTCTACTGTTCAATGAAAATTTCAATTCTGGCGGTGGAACTTTCACCCTTAACGGCACTGGTGTAGGCTCTAATTCTGGCAACAATCAATGGGTCGTGAATTCGCATTACTTCCCCACGAACGCTGCTTTTGATACCACTATTAACGAGGACCAGGTATGTAGCAACGGGGCAATTACGATGGCACCATTCAGCGGTTATTTGCATATCAATAATGCGTCATTGCCTACCAATGGTAATTCGGATTATGCACCTACGAATATATCGGACAGATTTGTTTATATGACCAATGGTATTGCCACTGGCGCAGATACCGTAACGGTAGCGTTCTTCTACAATTGTCATGGCTCTTCGACTGCCTATGCGGAGTTCTATTATAGCAAGAACAACGGTCCATGGATACAGGCAGGGCAGCCGAAATATAACAACAATTCGGCATGCTGGCAGTATGAAACAATTATAGACTCGAATTTTAGAAATGCAACGAGTTTGCAAATCGGTTTCCGATGGGTGAATGACTCCACTTCCACCGATACAGTGAGCCAGGGAATGAGTATTGATGATGTTTTTATCGTCGGAAATTCAGCATCAGGTGTGGAAGAAATTGCTGGAAAGTCAGCTATTACCCTCTTCCCCAACCCTGCCACCACCCTTCTAAACATCCATCAATCCATCCCATCCCCCAATCAGCAATTAATAATCACCGACCTTCTCGGCACAGAAGTCTATAAAGAAATGCTTACCGGCATTGATAATACCATCACTATTTCCACCTGGAGCGCAGGGCTTTATTTCTATGAGGTAAGAAGCAATACCGGCATTGCCCGCGGGAAGTTCGTTAAGGAGTAGTTATGAGTTATGAGTTTGCACAAACTCATAACTCATAACTCATAATTAATTACTCATAACTCATAATTAATTACTCATAACTCATAACTAATTACTCATAGCTCTTTTAATGCACAAATGTAGTATCCCTGGTAATAGAATAAGCAGCAAAATATCCGAAGCCTCCATTGCTGATATTGTTGACTGGATTGGATGGGGGTGCCTGTAGAATGGAACTTATTCCGCCTCCGACATTGGGAAGGGTGCTGAAGAATTCATAGGTCTTGAAGTCAATGCATTCGAGCTTCACAATGACGCTGTCGCCAAAGATAAGATGGGTGCGGTAAGTGATGGAAAGCTCCTGTCCATCGGCAAGTCCGTCTTTAAGAATGCGAACACTTGTAGTATCAAATCCGGCTGTATCATTGGAGTTTATCTGAAGTTTGTAATAATTCAAAATGTTTGGCGGATCCTGGAATTTACATACTATGCGATAGGTTTGGTTTTTGGTGTTTTCAACGAAGTTCACAGAGTCTATCGGCACAGGTGGAGGCATGGTGGAGGAAGCAGTATAGGTATTGCCATTGGAATTAATATTCATGGTATATGTTCTGCCCGGAACGCCTTGCAGATGGGCTGTTTGGTAGGTGCCTGGAATAACTTCAGTAAGGGTTTCGAAGTTGCCGGCATCATCAGAAACAGTAACCGTCGCACCTGTTACCGGAGGGAAAACATTAGGTTGATAATAGTTGGCGGTGTTGCTTAATTTAATGGAATAGGGACCTGGTTCATTGGTGATGTCGCCTTCCACAACTACCTTTGGACTGGAAGAATTCAAGTCAACAGTAATAACCTTTTCACAGGCAGAGAATGAAAGAATTCCCGCTGCGATTAATATCAATATTTTATTCTTCATCATGTCTTAGAATTTAAAATTATAAGTGATGGCAGGGACAAATCGGAAGAGAGATAATTGCACGGCTTCAGTCTGGGAAGGATTGTTCGGATCTTGTTGGAAATAGATGGAGAATGCATTCTCACGGGCATAGACATTATAGATAGAGAAATTCCAACTGCACTCTTTCTTTTCGGTCTTGACAGTGGTGTATGTGGCACCAATATCAAGACGATTATAAGGAGGCATACGATAGGCGTTTCTATCTGTATATTCACTGTAAACAACGCCATTAATTTCATATTTACCACTTGGAAAAGTAACGGCATAACCAGTGTAATAAACAAAGGTCGCAGATAAAGACCACTTCTTGCTCAGCTCATACATTCCGACCACAGATACATCATGAATAATGTCTTGTTTGGCAGGGTAAGGTGTACCGTTATCAATTCCCGGAAACACGCGAATTGTTCTCGAGAAAGTATATCCGATCCAGCCCGTAAACTTACCATATTTCTTCTTCACAAAAAACTCTGCACCATAAGCATACCCGCGTCCATAGAGCAATTGCGACTCTAAGGTCTTATTGAATATAAGGTTGGCATCCGGGACATAATCTATCTGGTTTTGCATGTTTTTATAATAAATCTCAACAGAGGTTTCATACGTATTATTCTTAAAATTATGGAAGTATCCGATGGCTTCCTGGTCTCCGATTTGAGGCTTCACATTATTGCTTGTAGGCACCCATAAATCAACGGGAGTCTGAACAGTGGAGTTGGAAAGCAGTTGAATATATTGATAAATTCTGTTGTAAGAAGCCTTCACAGAACTATTCTCATTAAGAATATAAACGATGGAGGCACGAGGCTCCAAGCCACCGTAAGTTTTCATTATTTGGTTGTTCTTATAGCTTGCAGAATCAAGAACATTTCCCAAGGAATCATAAGTATATGCAAGTCCAGGACCTAATTCAGAGAACAAAGAATACCGCAAACCATAAGTTATGTTCACACGCTTGCTTGTCTTCCATTCATCAGAGATATAGATGCCGCTTTCGATGCCATATTTACGTCCGATTGTGTTGCTCAACAACACTCGTGGAAGGACAGTGGAGGCTGTGTTCACAGTAACTTCACCGGGACGAAAAGTATGGAATGTTTCTTGTGTTCCGAACCTGATAGTGTTGGTTGAGTTGGCATAATATTCGAAAGCTTCCTTCCATGAAACATCGCGAATGCCTGTAACCACCTGGAATTGAGCATCACCGGCACCAAGCGTAATGTTGTTGCTGTAATCACTGTAAACAAGAGAGCTGTTGAGGAACAATTTATCACTTAACAAATGATTCTCTCGCAAAGTCGCAGTGGTATTTCCCCAATTGATTCCAAAATTTTGATTCGCATTCGTGTTGTTATTGAAATCAAATGCATCACGCCCAAAATACCCTGAAAGATAAATGCGGTCTTTAGCTCCTAATTCATAGTTTGCTTTCACATTAAAGTCATAGAAATAAAGTTGTGTATTCCTAAGGTTGGAAGGACCGAATAAATGCACAAATAAATCAGCATAAGTTCGTCTTCCGGAGATGATAAATGAACCCTTACCTTTCTTGATAGGACCTTCAAAGGTGAGCCTGGTAGCAATGATTCCGACACCACCGGTTACTTTAAATTCTTTGTTATCGCCATCATTCATTTTGATGTCAAGGACAGAAGAAATCCTGCCGCCATATTGAGCTGGAATACCTCCCGTATAAATCGTGACATCTTTGATGGCATCGGAATTAAAGATAGAGAAGAATCCCAATAGATGCGCGGGGTTATAAACATTTGCTTCATCAAGAAGGATAAGATTCTGATCAATTCCGCCGCCACGAACATAGAAGCCTGAATTGCCTTCTGTAACTCCTTTAATACCCGGAAGCAATTGAATTGTTTTGAGAATATCATGCTCGCCAAAGAACACCGGAATGGTACTTATCTCTTTGACATTCACCTTCTGAACGCTCATTTCCGGGGATGTAACATTCTTATTTGCTGCCTCCGATGATAATTCAAAAGTATGCAGAGAAACAACCAGTTCGGAGATTTCAATATCCAATTTATTATTATCATGAAGGTCAATAACTGTATCCCGTTCTTCATATCCTGTATAATGAAAAGCGAAAGTATATTTACCCTCTTCAATAGACAAGGAATAAAATCCATAAGCATTAGATACCGCACCAATATCGGGCTTTTCCTTCACTGTAATTGCTGCGCCAATCATCATTTCACCTGTCTTAATATCACGAATTGTTCCACTTATAGAATATTTTTTTTGTGCCATAATGCTTTGAAAACAAAGCATCAGGATTATCATAGAAAAGTAAAATCTCATCACGGAATTATTAATCATTTATCAATTAATGAATTGCTATTAATTGTCATTAACGGGAAAAGTATTTATACATTGTTTAAAATAAAAAGAGTTTCGCAAAGATTAAAATTGCTCTTTAAAACTCTTTTTATTTTATTAATCTGTGTAGAAAAAATCTACTCTGTATTCCCAAACAATTCTACTAATTTTTTTATCTCCTCAATATAATTTTATCCGACAGCTCGCTTAAATTGTTATTGCCATTCTGCGAATAGGCATAAAGATCAAAATCCACATTAGGTTTCAGCTTCCTGAATTTCGCATATTTTCCCTTGGCATTCGCCGATTTGAATCGTATCTGCCCCTTCTTTTCCTGCTCGATAATCACCTGTCCATTCTCTATAATAATCGTGGCATTCATAGAGGATTCCAATAAGATAAAATGCGTATTCATGGGGTTATATGTCTTGCCATTAATGATTTGAACATCAAAGCTGCCTTGTCCGATACGTTTCCAGGTAAGTCGAGGTGTTGTGGCTTTTCCCTTCTTGTTTTTAATCAATTTTCTACTGGTTAAAAAAGAATGATTGATATTGGTAGCAGCCTCTGAAATCGTATTTCTGTTGGCATCATCATTTGCAATAATCTCCACTTTGTCGGCATAACTGTCCAGCCATATTTTTCCTTTTACAATCTTATTTTTTATGGTCTTCCCATTAGCTTTCGTAGGTCTCAAACTATAGTTGGTCATGGCTGTTTGTATAGCATTGGCAGCGGCTCTGCCTTGATTATAAAAGGCGAGTGAGATATTCGGACTTCCATACAATGCTGAATCTGAACCTGTGTTTACGCAGTCTAAAATGTATTGCATAATTACTGTCGCGACATATATCCTGGTATATATCATTCTTTTTACAAGCATTATTTTCAAGAAATTTGCCATGTGGTTTAAGTTTATTTAATAGATATTAATTTCATTGATTATTATATGGAATAATCCATTAATAAAAGGTGATACTTGTGGCTGATCAAGTGATTCCAGTAATTGATTAACCACAAACTTACTCGCATTCTACCATACCAAGGATTAATCATATATGATTCGCAACAGGAATGAACGTATCGCCCATTGTTTTCATCGAGTAAGATTATTGTTACGATCATATCTGTCAGCATTATGATGAATCTAGTAGACGATATGGTCAAAACCAAGTCGGTTACGATGATTTGTCCCCCAGTTACGATGATTTGGGTGCCAGTTACGTTCATTATCGTCCTGAATCATATATGATTGTTCATTTGCTTGAATGTTTCGACCAAAATCATTATCCAAA
>JABDAW010000067.1 GCA_013288905.1 Bacteroidota bacterium
CCTTCTAATATAAATTATTATTATTTCGTATGTACTTTTATTTTTGCATTAGTAATTGCGGTAGTTTAGTTGGTAATAGTTTCTGAATAGAATAACTTAATATCATATAAAAAATGGAAAATTATTTAGGAAAAAGAGCAGATGATTCCCAACAAGGATTTATTGAAATAGATGAAAAGCAGGAGTTAATAAACTTCCTTCAAAAATCTAAAAATGGATTTATTGCAATAGCAATAGACGAAAAGGATAAACGACAAAGTTTATCAGAAGTAATACCATTCATGGATATTGCAAGCAAAACATGTTGCTTGACAAATGAGGAATTAATACTAAAGATTATAGAGTTTCTAAAAACACTATAATTCTAAATTTCCTCTACATGAATGGTTACTAAAAAATTACTTGGAAGTATTGCGCCACTCCATCCTGAAACATAAAACGCCTCATTGTCATCTATTGAATCTTTTAATTCAATTTGAATATCAATAATTTTTAGTTTCTTATCAGGCAAAGTAATTATTTGTCCTACTTTCAAATCTTTGCTTTGAGTAAAGAAATGAATTTTAGCAGCCCAATAATCAACAGTTACTAATTGTGGTCTTTGTTGTCCTTTTACCCAAAATTGAATCTTTGCAAAGATTCCTTGTTTTTCTTTTTTTAATTCCATACCTATTTCTTTTTATTGTGGCAAATGTATAAAATTATCGGCAACAAAATCTACATGACTTTCGGTGATAGTAATTGATAGCAGAATCTTTTGTAGTTGTCTTTAAAGAAGTAGAACACTTGGTTAGCCCTTTACATGTACTACTCACATGATAAGCAATAGACTTATTACCCATGCACAAATAAACATAATCTGTTCCTCCAGTTGAGGAACTGCAAGCCGTTATTATTATGGTCAATATTCCTATTGCTAAAATCTTTTTAATTTTCTTCATTGTATTCTAAATTTATATTTTGTGGTTCATTAAAGTTTTCTAAAAAACGGTTTGTGAATTTCCATGTCATAATGGGAATAAAGATAATCAGAATATTAGTGCATATCCTAATACCACTATATATCCAATCATCAATATTGTTTATTGATGAAATAGAATAGCCTCCAATGAAACGCCCATACTCATCAATATCCTGCCAATAACTTCTACTGAACCCATTTGGAAAATCTCGAATCAAAATTTTACTTACTACATCCAAAACCTTTTCGTTACAAAAAAGGACGAATGAAGTAGTTAATAGACACATTGTAAAAATGATGTTTCTAAAGTAGTAAGCCTTCATATAATCAAACTTTATTTTCAAAATCCGTTTGAAAATAAGATAGCAAATTATGGGAATCAAAATCCACATAATAGTTGTAATCAAAGGCACTTCATAAAAGATTTGGGAACTATACCTTAAAGTGTTAACTATATAAAGAAATGACATCACATGAATTAGCAAAAAAATTGTTAGAACTACCAGATTGTAAAATATATATACCTTTAGAATATATATCAGACAAAGTTACTAAAAATAGTGAAGTAACAAGAGTATTTTTTGGTACAGGTGATAATATACCAAACAATAAGAAAATTACTTTAAAGAACATGAAAAAATATGAAGTAAAAGCTATTTTACTCGATAGTGCTGAAAGCCCTTCAGATTATACTAATACTACTATAATCTAAATTCTTCTATCTTTTAGTTTTCTATCTAAAGCAAAAAATTTATTTTTAAATTCAGGTTGTAAAATTTTTATTATTTCATCTCTTGAAGGTTGCAGTATGTAAATGTCAGAAGTGATAAATTTTACATGAGGTATAAAATTACATTTAGCTTCTTTAAGAAGTTCATGTAATTCAATCTTAAATTTATTTTGCTGCTCTTTTGTTAATTCAGGTTTTCTAATCATAGTTTTTAGTATTTAAAAGTTTGCAAAGATAGAAAATAAATGTTAAAGTTTATTGGTATCTCGGATAAATAGTATATATTTACACCCTTGAAACTAATTAATATATAATATTATGAATTATTTACAATTTCAAAAGTTATTCAGTGCAGAAGAAGCTATTATCGCTCATTATATTTCTATACGTTATAAAGAAGGTATAAAATGTAATCACTGTAATTCTGATAAAGTCTATCAAGTAAAAGACAGACCGAAATTTTTCTATTGTTCGCACTGCATAAATCACTTTTCAGTTTTTAAAGACACTATATTTGAACATTCATCAACAGATATGCGAAAATGGTTTTATGCTATACATTTATTCTTAAATGGTAAAAAAGGTATTTCAGGTTGTCAATTACAGAGAGAAATAGATGTTACATATAAGACAGCATGGAGAATGTTACAGCAAATACGAAAGGCAATGGGTAATAAAGAAGTTCAACAAAGTTTTGAAGCTATTGTAGAAATTGATGAA
Source organism: Bacteroidota bacterium (assembly GCA_013288905.1). Classification (GTDB taxonomy): domain Bacteria; phylum Bacteroidota; class Bacteroidia; order AKYH767-A; family JABDAW01; genus JABDAW01. The sequence goes on from JABDAW010000067.1 coordinate 2,412, forward strand.
ACTTATGTAGGTGGCAAACCAAAGAAAAATTTCAATAAAGATAATAAAAATAAAAGAGGTAGAGGAACTAAAAAGTCGCCAGTAGTAGGTGTAATAGACAGGCAAAATAAGCAAGTTCATGCTAAAGTTGCATTACCCAACAAAGAAGGGAAAAAACTAACTGGAAAGCAACTTTTATCAATATTAAATGAAGTAGTAAAACAAAGCTCTATTGTAATGACTGATGAGTTTAAAAGTTATAATATTTTATCAAAGACTGAACATATACATTTGAAAGTAGATCATACAAAAGAATATGTAAATGGATTAATACATACAAATAATATTGAAAGTTTTTGGGCAACTTTAAAGCGAGGTATTTATGGGATATATCATTCAGTTTCTACAAAGTATTTGCAGAATTACGTTAATGAATTTTGTTTCAGATATAACAATAGAGATGTTGAAAGCATGTTTGATTTACTGTTATTACAAAGCATAAATATTTAAAAAATTTTTCATTTGAGATAAATAGTCTATATTTGCAACTTTATACTTCAGATAGGAATCGAACCTATATTATCTCGTGAGTCAAACAAGAGTTTTATCCATTAAACTACTGAAGCATAAGTAAAGCCCGCAATTTTATTGTGGGTTTTTATTTTGGGCGAATATAATTAAAATTTGGAACGTGTATGAGAATTTTTCTATCTTTGCAGCCGACATAAGAGGCGTGCTTATTCTTGTAATCCGAAACTGAGAACTTCATTCAAGAAACTAATAAGGCATAAACCATAACCTTGCGGGCAGCGCAGGTTTAAGTTTTACTTTATTAGTTGGTATCTCAGTACCAGGATTACAGGTAGGCTACAAGACCTGCGCCTTTTCTTTAATGTTGCCTATTAAGGTTTTAGGGCATAGAAAGAATAGTATTATGGAAAATGTAGCGAATATATTTGTCGAACTCATTGAGAGTAATGGGTTGTCAGATTTAAAAAATTGGAATGAGATTAAAGTAAATCACACGAGTAGAGAATTGTTTAACAAGACAGTTAAAGAAATTGATAAAAATCAAAATGGACTTTATTGTTATTTCGATTGTGAGAAATGTCTTTATGTTGGCAAAGGTAAGCCGATATTAAAAAGACTTCAAGATCATTTTAGTAAATGTATATCTGAAAAACCATTAGAAGAAATTGAAAAATATAAAGCATGGTATGCTTTCTTTAGGCAGTATAGAAAAGAACTTACAGTCTATTATGTTGAATTTGATATTAAAGATAAAACTGTTGGTAATTTTTTAAGAGAAGCAGTTGAGAGTTATATATCAAACAAATATCAGCCAGAATTTATTTCTTTTCAGAAAAGTTTTAAAGATTTTGATAAATAGTGTATATTTACTGCGATTGGAATATATTATGGATAAAATATTTATAAAGTGGTTACTGTCAATAGCTATTTTGCTATCGTTATTTTTTGGTTATTTGTCTTATAGTAAAGATAAATTTGAAGGTAATTATATTCAAATAAGAGATTTACTTGACAATCCAATTAAAGAAGGGCGAGACCCAGTGCAACTATTGATTAGAAAACAAAATATGTTTTATATTGTGGGTTTTGTAAAAGGTAAAGATACTACATGTTTTAGATATGTAATTAACAATGATGGTAATTCATTGCTGAACAAGAATGTTCAAGGGTCAACGATAGTAATTAAAGAAGGTTATTATTATGACGACTCATGGTATGGATGGTTTGAGAAAAATTAGTTTTCACATAAATAGTATATATTTGCACTCTTCTAAGAAACTAACTGTCTCTTAGAAAAATGAGTCTGGTGACTCTTATATAGGGAATGAGCTATATTTTTTGCCACCAAAGCTATATTTATTTGTAGCATACCTCATTTTTATTACCTTTCAGAAATGATTGAAAGGTTTTGAAACTCCAACCACAAATTGGAGTTTCTATTTTTAAAGGTGCAAAGTTATAAAATTTTTTGTTATATTTACAACTTCTAAAAATTAATAAGAATGAAAAATCAGCAAGTAAATGGAGTCAATAAGAATAGTTTAATTCTAAAAGGTTTTGGAATTGATAATTTACAAAAGGGACGAGGTAAGGATAAACAGCCAAGAAAGAAAAGACAGCTGTCTGATGAAGAAATTCAACATGTTAAAGATTTAAATGCAGCTGTTACTGGAGAAGAAAGGAATATTTGGCACCATGCACATGAATTGCCTTATGGGCAACAAAAAGAAATAATTGAAGCTCATAAGAAAGGGCATAAAATTGAACATAAAGAACGCTATTTGCAACCTTCTGATTGCGGATTAAATGGAAATAAAAATACTGATACAAATGTAAAAAAAGTTTTACTTGAACAAAATGAAGACAAAAAGAATGCTCATAAACATTATGCAATCAATCAGCCAGCAGAATCAAAAAAAGGCGCATGGTATAATTCAATTATTATTCATAAGAAATAGGTAAAAATGATATTCAGCAAGAAGCATTTATTGAAATATAATTAACACTTCAAGGTATAGTTCCCAAAGATTTTAAACACTTCAAAAGTGCCAAGAATAAGAATAATGGTACTTAACCATTCGGGAAAAATTGCTTTGTTCTTTTTCATATAATTTTATGTATTTATTTCTGACCGCTCCTCATCAGGTTAGTACATCAAAACAGCGTGGAGCAAAACCTATGCGTGGTCTGGTTCTACTAAAACCCTTGTGCACATAGGAACGCTCCACGCATAACATGGAACACCTTTGCACAAGTCTTTTTTGGAATTTAGTAGATTCGACCACGAAGACAGTACGCTATTTTTCTTATTTTAAATCATATATTTCTACGGCAAAAATGGGAAAACTTTTTGGAAATTACAATTAAGGAAAGGTTAAAGTTAAGGGGTATATTCAATTCGTATCCCAGAAAATTACTAACTTTGCCTCCGCAAAGTTAGTAAAAGGGGGAAAATAGCATGAGATTATCAGATGATAGAAAAGAAGAAATTGAGTATATTGCTGGGTCAATTTTACAGGACGTTTTCAATTCGGAAATAAAGGTGCCTATTGATTTGGTAAGAATATTACAAGCAAATGAATTGAAATTAACAATGGGTGATTTTGGTGGAAACACATCTATTGCAGGGGCTTTTCAAAGAAGCGAAAAAACTATTGCTATTGCAAGTAATATGCCTTATCAAAGATCGGTATTTACTATTGCACATGAACTTGGACATTTCTTTTTACACAGAGACTATAATTATGAAATATTTTATAGGAGGGATGCGGATTTGATAGACATAGATAAACTAAATCCGATTGAAACAGAAGCCAATCACTTTGCTGCATGTTTGCTAATGCCAAGAGAGCCTCTAAATTATTATTGGAGATTGATTAATAATGTTGATGGAATGGCAAATTACTTTCGCGTTTCTAAAAGTGCAATGTATTGGCGTACTAAAAATCTAAAATTAGAAACGGTTAAATGACCAAAAGTTCAACCGCTTCTGTTGAGCCTGAAATTCCACTTCCTAAAACTCAAACAGATGTTATTCCAGATATTTCAGACGATGGCACTTATGCAAAACATATTGCGGAAATGCAACGGTTGGAGCGAGAAGACAATCAATGGAAATTAGATGCGAGAAAAAGGTATGGGAAAATATTTGTGATATTGCTAATAGCTCAAAATATTGTTGTTTTTGGATTAGTAATTTGGGCTTTTTGTCTCGACAAACTACAACCGTTATCTTTAGTTTTAGCAATAATAGTTAATGGTACTTTAGTTGAAACTGCTTTTTTGATTCGTTTTATTATAAAATGGATTTTTGCCGATATAGATTATAAAAACAATACTAATAAAAGTTCTAATACAAAATAATGTCAAAGAAAGTTACATCCGTTAAGCCCAAGCCGAAACGCAAGTATGAAAAGCCATTAATAGTCAATATGACATTGGATGAAATAGTAAAAGCATCCATGCAAAAGCCAAAGAAATAACTATTCTTTTCCTATCAAATCGCTATAGGTTAATCTCCCTTTCATATTTGCCATTACCAATTCAAATCTTTGCATGTCAGTTAGTGTTCGTGTATTCCATCTATAATCATATTCAAAAAGGTATCTTTCAAGGTGTTTAGGTGAAACATGATGTTGAACTCCATTAATACCACGTTTTACATGCGACCAATACCCTTCCAAAGTCTGAATATGTACTTCCCCGCGAACATATTCTTTTGAAGTATGATGAACTGTTTGGTGATTGTACGTAGTCTTTAATAACTTGTAATTATGACTTTCATCAGTCATTAGTTTCGATCCTTTCTCTACATTTTTCAAGACAAAAATAAAAGGAGGATTAGTTTTGTCCTTATCTCCTACCTGGGTAATTACGTTGCCACCACGCTCTACCGCACCTATTACCATTATCTTTGGTTTCTTCCCTCTTTTATGCTCGTGTTTATTGGCATCCTTTCCACCAAAATAACTTTCGTCAGCTTCAACAATGCCACTTAATTTTATGTCTTTATTTTCTGTGAATTTACGGATTCTATGAAGCATAAACCAAGCGGATTTTTGCGTTACTCCCAAATCCTTCGATAACTGAATACTTGATATTCCTTTCTTGTGATTAATGGTAATATAAAAAGCAAATAACCACTTTCTTAAAGGGATAGCAGATTGTTCTAAAAATGTTCCTACCCTTACCGTAAATTGCTTCTTACATTCGGAACACTTGTAAAGTTTTCCATCATTGAAGGAATAAATTTTCTTTGAAGATTCACAATGGGGGCAAGTGATTTTATCACCCCACCGGAGATGTTCAAAATACTTTCGTGCACTACTCTCATCAGGGTATCGCTCCATTAGTTGCAGGATATTAGTTACTGGTTGCATAATTGATTTGTTTTATATATTTGCGGAGATTAAAATTTAAAATTATGGGAAATGAATTAGGAAAAATTTATTGGAATGGTACACAGGGTAGAAAATATGAATATCAAATTTTTCATATAAGAACTATATTTAAAGCAGATCAACTGGGCAACTATATTTTCGCCAAACAAGTTCTTGGAGGTTGGGAAGCTGTTTATATTGGTGAAGGAGATTTGAAAACTCGTACAGAAGATCATAAAATAAATAATGATGTTATTAAAAAAGGGGCAACCCATATTCATGTACATATTGCCAATAACAAAACAGAAAGTTTTGCAGAAGAAACAGACCTTCTTTTGGTGCATACGGAGGCTTATCACCCAACTGGTTGCAATATAAAGAAAGGTGGTTAACCTTCATTTATTAATACTTTTTTAGTGTCGTCATATTCATCTGACACTCTAACAGTTAAAAAACAATCCTCTTCATTTTTAGCATTTGAGGTAATGCAACAATGGAATCCCATCCATGTCAAAATTCTGTAAATCAATTTTATTTTTCTCATCTTTTATATATTTGCAAAGTTTAAATAATTATATTATGGCAAAAAAGAATCCTAAACAAACATCTCCAAGCGTGGCTACTAAAGCAAGTGCAATTTTGAGAAACCCCAAAAGTACCGCTAACGAAAAATCCGTTGCCGCTTCTGATTTGGCACAAGCAAGACCGCACACAAAGAAAGGAAAAAAGTAAGTCATAGATATTTTCTTTTAATGATTGCAGAAACGGGGATTGTTATATCTCCGCTTCCTGATAATCCTTTGCGTTTTTTGTTCTTGATGTGAGGATATAGAACTACTTTCTTTTCGTCCTCAAAAGCAATGAAACCTACTGAAAGAAAAATTGTTGTTTGATTTATATTATCATCTATGAATTTCCATCCCTGATAACCTAAAACAGAATCTTCCCATTCTATCAAGACCAATTTTAATTTGCTTTTTATATTTATTTTTCTCATCTTTCAACACCCCGTATTTTATCGGGTGTGGCAAAGATATAATCGCCAATATTAACGCTTTTTCCGCCTTTTCATCCCACCCGTTTTCCCAGAAAAAGCACTCCTTTTTTTAACAATTTTTCATTGAAGTAATAAGCTCCAAAATAAACCTACAACCTCCCTTAGAGCCAAGGATTTCCAATCCTTTTAATTCCAAACTTCCCACGATAAAATATTTTATCATCTCCAATAATTCACTTATAGAGGTATCGTCCTCGTATTATGAAACGTGGCATTCATTGTTTGCCCGTGAATATATGCTGGAGGATTATGTTTATATGTCTGGGGATATGGTTCATTATTGCGATTAAAAGGATATTTAACTATACCGGTTTTACATTTTGTTTATCTCCCCTCAAATCTGTTACTTCGCGGCATCATAAAAATTAAAATTCAATTATAAATTAAAAAAGAAAATTATGAAAAAAATATTGAAATGGATAGGAATTATTGTCCTTTTGTTAGTGGCAGTTGCAGGCACGTTGTATCTTATCTACCTGCGCCCCTTCATGGAAAAGATGAAGGTAACTGAAGTAGTGCAATATGATAAGGATTTGACTATTGTGCTCGGTGGCGGCGGCAATTCTGGGATTTTAAATTCCGACAGCATAGTGATGGTGATAGATACAAAGATGGATGCCGCTGCAGAAGATTTGTATAAAAAGGTAAAACAAATCGCGGGCAATAAACCTATATTTGTGGTAAATACACATGTCCATTCCGACCACACAAAAGGAAATAAATATTACCAGGGACAGACAATTCTCGCAGGCGGCAATTATACCAGAGAGCAGTGGACAAAGCAAGCAGGAGATGCAGGGATGCCCACTATCTGGCTTAAAGATAAGATGGATTTGCCTATGGGTGATGATACAGCTACGATTATTAATCTGCAAAAAAACATTCATACCGAAAGCGATGTGATGGTCTATCTTCATAGAAGAAAAATGTTATTTGGCGGCGATGTGATATTAAATAAACAAGCCCCGGTATTGATGGGAAGGGCAGATCCGGAGGCTTATCTTGCTACCATTGATATGCTGCCAAAGTTATTTGACATTCAAAAGATCGTTCCTGGGCATGGACAAATAGGAGGCATTGAAGTGCTGGATAATTTCAGACAATATTTCAATGACATGAAATTGGCTGCTACAGATGATTCTAAGAAAGATGAATTAGTTGCAAAATATAAAGACTGGAATCAGATTCCAATCCTTATGTCTCCCGGCGCAACTATCAGTGCATTCAAAAAAAATAATAGTAAATAATTTCCATTGTAGGACAAATGGAAACCTATTACATGAAGAAACTGAAAGAAAATAATCAAAATAAATTTTAGTAATCTAATTAGAATAAAAAGAAAAAAGGAGAAGATGTTAGTTTAACAAATTCTCCTTTTGTGTTGTGGGCCCACTTGGGCTCGAACCAAGGACCAACTGATTATGAGTCAGCTACTCTAACCAACTGAGCTATGGGCCCTTTCTATTTTTAAATAAAAAGTTTGCAAATTTAGTTTTTTAGTCGGTAATGACAAAATGTTTCATTAAATAATTTCCTGACATAGCTCAATAAGCACGCCATTCGTGCTCTTTGGATGCAGAAAACAAACCAATTTATTATCAGCACCTATCTTTGGCTCATCAGATAAAAGAATAAATCCTTGTTCTGAAAGCCTCTTCATTTCTGCTTTAATGTCTTCAACTGAAAAAGCGATGTGATGGATACCTTCACCTTTTTTAAGAATGAATTTTGCTATGGAACTTTCAGGATTAGAAGCCTCTAACAATTCTATCTTGCTATCGCCTGTTTGGAAGAAAGAAGTGTGCACACCTTCAGATGCTACTTCCTCCGTCTTATATGGGCTATTGCCGAGTAAAGCTGTGAATAGTCTATTGGATGCTTCAAGATTTGAAACAGCAATGCCAATGTGTTCGATCTTTAGCAATGAAGTAAATTATTTTTTGGTAAAGTCTGCTGTTTTATCATCATAATAAAGATGATAAACTCCCTTTTCCAAATCAGAAACATCTACCAAAGCATCGGTACCTTCTTTAATGAATTTCCCGGTACTATCCCATACCTGATAGACCGTTTGAGAGGAGAATTTTATTTTGGTTCCCTTCTCTGCCATTACAAATGTTACTTCTGGGGCGTTGAGTGGAGTTTGATATTGAGCAACTTTAGAATACTTGGTTTTATGGGTATAATCTGTTTGAGAAACCCTGTATCTATTGGTGCCTGAATGAGAATTAACTGGCACTTCATAGGATGCTTTATCTGGAGTTCCCAACCCTTTTATTTCAGCAATCTTTCTCCAGTTATTCCAACGAAATTCTTCCACAAGAAACGTCAATGAACCCTGTTCCCCACGAGTAACCCATTTAAGATTGTTGTTATCGGCTTTGATGGAAACCATTGCGAAGGATGCTGTCGGTTTAAGGACTTCGGGATTAATTACTTTCGGTGTACATCCGTCTTTAAAAGAAATCTTTACAGTAACTTTATCACCAGGTTTCAAATCCATAGCACCGAAATCAATTTCAAAAGAACTGGAGTTTATGGCATCCTTTATAGCACTCCCATTAACCAATACCGAATTGATGCAAAACACTGTATTAGACTGGTTGCTAAAGGGATTCATAACATATAGATTCTTGCCTTGATAGTAGCCGTCATAACTTAATTCTCCGGCTATAAGATTCATGCTTAACAATATTAAAACTGCAACTATTATTCTTTTCATGGTTTATTGATTTTATAATTAATTTTTCTCAACGACAAGAGCCGTACCATAACACAATACCTCTGTAATGCCCGGTGCTACTTCGTTTGCGTCATATCTCATTCCGATGATGGCATTGGCACCGGATTCTTCCGCATGTCGAAGCAATAAATAAAATGCTTCCTCTCTTGCCTTCTCGCAAAGCTCTGTGTATAGAGAAATATTTCCTCCAAAAAGAGCTTGTATCCCTGCTCCGAAATTAGCGATTGCGTTTCGGGATCGAACTGTTATTCCCCTTACCACGCCTATGTTTCTGACTACTTTATAACCGTCTAATTGGAAGGCGGTTGTTACCATTGTTTTATCCATGATTTATTAATTATTTACGGGGCAAATATAGTATTTACGTAAATTCTTTTCTTTGCAACTTTAAACATTTTTACAATAATGAAAAAAAGTATTCTTACCCTGATGTTGTTTATCAGCATCAATATTATCACTGCACAATCTTATAAAGGAGATACTCATTTAGGTTTTCGTTTTGTGCAGCGATGGCACATTTCCATTGGTATAGGGGCTTTGGAGTATCCTTATGGAAAAAATTTCGAGCATCTGATAGCTGTGAATTATGCCCCTCAATTTGATTTAACATTACGATATTCAGATTTATCATTGTCATTAAATTCTCAGTTGGCTGCCGGCTATCATTTCAAGTTCAGCTATGATAATTTGAAGTATCCTTTCTATGATATTCCACTTTTTCTTCAAGGTAATCTCGGGCATATGTCGAGCAAAGACTTCTATAGTTTTGCCGGATTGTTTGTCGGTGGAGGATATGACTGGACATACATAAAAAATCAGTTTCAGCAACGTCTGGCAATGACATTTGGATTAAGAACCTGGGTAGGACGTACCTCTGTGACCGTGCGCTTGAATCGTTCTTTCGCCAATGTCAACGCACCTTATGCTATTAATGCTGTTTCTTTAGATATTAACATAGGAAGTTATCTTGCCAAAGTTGCTGACCTCAATAAAATCAGCAACTTTATGAAGCCTTATAAATAATTAAGGAGTAGGGATATGATCCTAAATTCCAAGTAGCAATTCCTGATTATTTTTATAGATTTGCAGATAAATATCTTGAAAATTATAATGAAAAATGCGATTAAATTATTAATGATTCTCCTTCTGCTGCATGGGGTTTCAAAGAGTCAGACAGATTCTAACGGGGTTGCTAAACCATCTGTTCCAAATGTCTATACTTATGTGGAACAGATGCCGACATTCCCAGCGGGGCAAGAGGCTATGATGCAATATCTTAGCAGTAACATAAGGTATCCTAAAGATGCCCAAGAAAATAATATTCAGGGGCGAGTTGTTGTCCAGTTTGTAGTCAATGAAGATGGGAAAATCAGAGATGTCAAGGTCCTGCGGGGAGTAGGAGGAGGATTAGATCAGGAGGCAATGCGTGTTGTTAAAGAAATGCCAAACTGGATTCCAGGTAAACAAAATGGTAAGCCTGTGGCTGTGCAATACACGCTTCCTGTTCAATTCCAATTGAAGGAAGATACCGATTCAAAACCACTAACCAATCCTGATGGCAGCATAGTTTATAATAAAGTGGCGGTAAAGCCCGAATTCTCTGGTGGAATGGATGGGCTTCAGAAATATCTTCAAGATAATTTGAAGTATCCTGAATCGGCTCGTGCAAATAATGTGGAAGGAAAAGTTTATGTCTCTTTTATCGTGAATGAAAAGGGAAAAATAAAGGATGTAAAAATCTTAAAAGGATTAAATAAAGCATGTGATAAAGAAGCCATGCGTGTGGTAAAGAAAATGCCGCGATGGACTCCTGGACAGCAAGACGGGAAGAATGTGAAAGTGATTTATACTCTCCCTGTCAACTTCAAGCTTCAATAATATTATTGAAAGAATTTGTAAAATAGAATCGTTCTTGAATTCTAAAAATTTGGTGAAAATCCCAGAGGGACGGGCTTTTGGTAGTAAATTTTTCTTGATAAGAACTAAGTCCCAGAGGGACGGGCTTATGGTAGTAAGATAATTTGAATAAAAATTAAGTCCCAAAGGGACGACCTTTCCATTTCTTATTAGATATTTATCAAAAGGTCGTCTATTTGGGACTTTTGTGTACCCCTTTAATCTCATATTTTTACCATAGGGACGTCCCTTTGGGGACTTAAATATGAAAAAAATCAAATATGATTGTCCGTATTAATACCTAATGTTGTTAAAATAATGAATATTGAACAAGGAATAATGAATGTTGAAGGAAGTAAGGTTGAAATAAGAATGAATGAATTAGAGAATTCAGTATTTGTCAGAATTCCAAATCATTATTCATTATTCCTTGTTCAATATTCATTATTTCCTTTGTTAGGTATCAAGACGGACATTCA
>JABDAW010000068.1 GCA_013288905.1 Bacteroidota bacterium
AGTTTGGGATGGCTTGATAATCAATGTAATTAGCGAATTGAGTGCTTCAGGATTGAAACAGACTTGTCGCGGATTGACTTCGGGGAGGTGATTATTGACTTCGGGGAGGCGATTATTGACTCTTGGGAGTAGCGGATTGAGATCGGGGAGGCTATTATTGACTCTTGGAGGTCGCGGATTGAGATCGGGGAGGCGATTATAGACTCTTGGGAGTCGCGGATTGAGATCGGGGAGGCGATTATTGACTCTTGGAGGTCGCGGATTGAAACAGACTTTGCACGGATTGACTTTGATTTTAGGAAAATGGACTTTGATTCTTAAAGTCTGAACTATGATTCTTTTGAAAGAGAAGATGATTGAGGAGAAACTGAAAGGGAGTTTTCAGATATTGAAATGGAGTTTGGGATTATTATAAGTGATTTTGGAGAAAATGAAACAGAGTCTGGTGAGATAATAAAGGGTTGCAGAGAATTAAAACCTATTTAAGGGTTTTTTTCATTCGTCTTGTGATTGCGACTTTTTTGAGGCGCAACAACAAGACGAGGAAATCAATTAGGAATTACGAATTAGGAATTAGGAAATGTATGGAACTCGTAATTCCTAATTCCTAATTAAAACTATTCTACCTGCTTAAATACATGGATTTCTCTTTGACAAGATTGCGGAAGTAAGGATCATCAAGGCTCTTGATGAAACGAATGGCTTCGCCGGTGGACTTCATTTCGGGTCCTAATTCTTTGTTCACATTAGGGAATTTATCAAAGCTGAAAACAGGTTCTTTAATGGCGTATCCTTCCAGATGAGGATGGATTTTGAAGTCCTTTAATTTATTAACCCCAAGCATTACCTTTGTGGCGATATTGACATACGGAACACCGTAAGCCTTAGCAATGAAAGGCACGGTACGAGACGCACGGGGATTGGCTTCTATCACATATACCTGCTCGTTTTTGACAGCAAACTGGATGTTGATCAAGCCCTTGATATGGAGATTAAAACATAGCTTGCGGGTATAATCTTCCATCTGGTGAATGACATGTTTCGACAGTCCGAATGTCGGCAGCACAGCATAAGAATCGCCGGAATGAATGCCCGCAGGTTCGATGTGTTCCATCATGCCGATGATGTGGACATCATCACCATCGCAGATAGCATCTATCTCGCATTCCACAGCCCTGTCAAGGAAATGATCAATCAGGACGCGGTTTCCGGGAAGGTTCTTGAGTAATTTAATGACAGCGGCTTCCAAGTCTTCATCGTTAATTACGATGCTCATTCCTTGTCCACCCAGCACATACGAAGGACGCACCAACACGGGATAACCCACTGTCTTCACAACTTCCAGAGCTTCCTCGGCAGATTCTGCAACACCATATTTAGGATAAGGAATATCGAGAGCCTTGAGAAGGTCAGAGAAACGACCTCTGTCTTCAGCAAGATCCATCGAATTAAAACTGGTGCCAGCTATCTTGATACCCTTGTTGTGCAAGCGTTCCGCTAACTTCAATGCAGTCTGCCCACCCAATTGAACGATGACTGCTTCAGGCTTTTCATACTCAATGATTTCATAGATATGTTCCCAAAATACAGGCTCAAAATAAAGCTTGTCAGCAATGTCGAAATCAGTAGAAACGGTTTCAGGATTGCAGTTAATCATAATGGCTTCAAAGCCGGATTCTCGAGCCGCAAGAACCCCATGAACACAAGAGTAATCGAACTCTATCCCCTGCCCTATTCTATTCGGACCAGAGCCAAGAACAATGATTTTCTTCTTGGAAGAATAGGAAGATTCGTTCTCGGCTTCATCATCGCTTTGTTTGTTTTCGTGGAACTGATTTTCGAAGGTAGAATAGAAGTATGGAGTCTTTGCTTCAAACTCTGCGGCACAAGTATCAACCATTTTATAAACACGTCGGATGCCAAGCTCCTTGCGGCGTTCATAGACTTCATCTTCAGAAACATTGCGCAAGATATAGGCAATCTGCGCATCAGAGAAACCCATCTGCTTTACTTCAAGGAACAATGATTTTGGAATCTCATCTAATCTGTATCTCTTCAATTCATGTTCATAATGAACGAGTGATTCTATCTGTTGAAGGAACCATTTATCTATTTTAGTAAGGTTATGAATTGATTGAATCGGAACGCCCAAATCCATAGCATCTTTTATGTGGAATAACCTATCCCAGGAAGGGAATTCAAGACTCTTGATGATATCATCAGTGCGAGTCCAATGCTTACCATCAGAACCTAAACCAAGACGATTGATTTCTAAGGACTGACAAGCCTTTTGGAGTGCTTCAATGAAACTTCTGCCTATCGCCATCACTTCTCCGACAGACTTCATTTGAAGACCAAGAGAACGATCACAACCAGGAAACTTATCGAAGTTCCATCGAGGTACTTTTACTATGACATAATCAAGTGTAGGTTCGAAATATGCAGAAGTAGATTTAGTAATCTGATTCTTCAATTCATCCAAACGATAACCGATAGCAAGCTTGGCAGCAATCTTAGCAATAGGATAACCTGTAGCCTTAGAAGCAAGAGCCGAGGAACGCGATACACGGGGGTTTATCTCCACCGCAATGATGTCATCATTCTCTGGATTCACAGCGAATTGAACATTGCAACCTCCGGCAAAGCTACCTATGGAACGCATCATCAGAATGGCATTATCACGCATCTTTTGATAAGCACTATCAGACAATGTCATGGCAGGCGCAACTGTAATAGAATCGCCGGTATGGATGCCCATAGGATCCATATTCTCAATGGAGCAAATGATGATGACATTATCTGCACAATCTCGCAATAACTCCAACTCGAATTCCTTCCAGCCAAGAACAGCCTTCTCAATCAGTACCTCATGAATCGGAGAAGCATGTAAGCCCCTGTTTAAAGCATCTTCAAAGTCTTCCTTCTTATGAACAAAGCTGCCACCGGTGCCTCCAAGCGTATAAGAAGGTCTCACAACCAACGGAAAACCGATGGTCTGTGCAATCTCCTTGCCTTCAAGGAAAGAATTTGCAACCTTAGAAGGCGGTACACCAATGCCAATATCAATCATCAGTTTGCGAAAGGCTTCTCGGTTTTCGGTAGTCTCAATTGCAGCTATATTAACCCCAATAATCTTCACACCATACTTCTGCCAAACGCCCATCTCATCAGCTTCTTTACAAAGATTCAAAGCTGTCTGTCCGCCCATAGTGGGAAGCACGGCATCAATCTTTCGTTCTTCAAGTATTTGAATAATTGAATCAACAGTGAGAGGCAGTAGATAGATATGATCAGCAGTAACCTTATCTGTCATGATCGTTGCGGGATTGGAGTTGATTAAAGATACCTCAATACCTTCTTCCTTCAAGCTACGCGAGGCTTGTGAACCTGCATAATCAAACTCACAGGCTTGTCCGATGATTATGGGACCACTTCCGATTATTAAAACTGACTTTATTGATTTATCTTTTGGCATATTGGGTATAGGGTATAAAGGTATCGAGGTATAAACTAATAATTTATTCGGGTGCGAATTTAGTTTTTATTTCTCAAAACAAATGTAAGAGAAGTAAACTATTAATTGTTGATGAATGATTGTGATTTCAAATTGATTAAAATTAAGAAACAGTTTCAACAACCCTTTCAACCGGAACCGGTGCATGATTCCTATCCCTAACCTTCTCCGGATGCAAAATATGATATTCAAACTCATGACGGAAATGGCGGATGGCACTGGCAACGGGCCACGCGGCGGCATCGCCAAGAGGACAAATCGTATTGCCTTCTATCTTGCGGGCAACATCAACAAGTAGGTCAATATCTCGCATGTTTCCATGACCGTTTTCTATACGATGCAAAACCTTTTCCATCCAGCCGGTGCCCTCGCGGCAAGGACTGCATTGTCCACAACTTTCATGATGATAAAACTGTGTGAAGTTCCAGGTATTCCGCACGATGCAAGCATTCTCATCAAAGACAATAAACCCTCCCGAACCAAGCATGGTACCAGTAGCGAATCCACCATCAGATAAAGATTCATAAGTCATGAGACGAGGCTCGCCCTTAGCAGTTTTAAGAATCAATTCGGCAGGCAAAATAGGCACCGAAGAACCACCCGCAACAACTGCTTTCATCTTCTTCCCGCCAGCAATTCCTCCACAATATTCATCAGAGAAAATAAACTCTTCGACAGGCAATCCCAATTCGATTTCATAGACACCCGGTTTGTTGATATTCCCACAGGCAGAGATTAATTTAGTCCCTGTGCTGCGTCCCAAACCAATCTTAGCATACTCATCGCCACCATTATTCACAATCCAGGGAACATCAGCAATCGTCTCCACATTATTCACCACGGTAGGGCAACCATACAAACCCGAAACAGCAGGGAAAGGTGGCTTGATACGCGGGTTTCCACGCTTGCCCTCCAAAGATTCAAGCAGCGCAGTTTCTTCACCACAGATGTAAGCACCTGCACCCGGATGCACATATAAATCCAGCGAATAATCACTCCCCAAAATATTCTTTCCAAGAAATCCTTTTGCATAAGCCTCATCAATCGCCTTCTCCAGAATCGGGAAAATCCAAGTGAATTCACCACGCATATAGATGTAAGAAGTATTCGCACCCAGAGCATAACTCGAAGTAATCATCCCCTCTATCAAACTATGCGGATTGTGCTCCATCAAGTACCTGTCCTTAAAAGTCCCAGGCTCGCTTTCATCGGCATTGCAAACCAAATAACTCGGCTTGCCAGTACCTTTTGCTAAGAAGCTCCACTTCATTCCCGTAGGAAATCCGGCTCCTCCCCTACCCCTCAGACCCGACTTCTTCACTTCCTCCGTCACCTCATCAGGAGTCATCGTCTTCACAGCTTTCTCGACAGATTTATAACCCCCAAGCCCCCTGTAAACATCAATGTTCATGAGATTCGGAGTGTTTATGTTTTCTAATAAAATTTTCTTGCTCATTATGTATTTATTAATCTTCGCGCCGCAAAAATAAGAAACTTTTCCGGCGTAATAATGACAATTATCACACTCCTTTTATTGCATTGCCAAAAGGGCACTATCATAAAAGGAAAACATTAAAACCACTCCGACGCAATCTTCATCAACAATAGCCATCACCCTTTTATTGCACCACCGCCAAAAGCGGAATGGCATCATAAAAGGATGAAATAAAAAAAATTCTTTACGGCAACGTCCCCCTCTCTTTTGGAGAGGGGTTAGGGGTGAGGCTCTTAAAACCCTCATCCTTTTATTGCACCACCGCCAAAAGCGGAATGGTATCATAAAAGGATGAAAGAAAAATTATCAAACGCAAATCCACAAGTCCCGTTAGGGACGATCCTTTGGTAGAAAATGATCAAAAACTTCAACACATCAAAGTCCCAGCGGGACGACCATTTGATAACAAATATATTCTTCTAAATCCACCAGACCCCATCGGGGTCAAATATTGGTAGCAACAACCATCCCCCACAACCCCAGACCCCAGCGGGGTCGAATATGAATAGAAAATTACCTACTGAAAATTACAACTCGACTTACTAATCTCCACTTTATATTCCACATTAATATTTTCTTTTTCCAACTTCTCCTTTGCCCGTTGCCTGATTTCATAATCCAAATAAGCACTCCAATGATTCGGGTTCTGAACTTTCGGTCCAAGATATATTTTCTTCAAATGCGGCAATATTTCATTCGATGATTCCACATATAATTTACGCGGGTATCCGCTCATATTATCATTGGAAGATTTTATTAATACACTATCTGGTGGAACGTATAATATTACTCTTACTTCATTTTCAAAACTGTAATCAGAAGATTTAAATAGATGACTGATTTCTGAAAGTCTTTCAAAAATAGCCTTATCAATCCCTTCAGATAATTTTTTATTATTCTTATTTCTAAATCCATCTCTAATTTTTATTAACCCTCCCAATTGCTCTTCAAGTTCGTTGAGAACAGGTTTAAGTTCTTTATTAATACCTTGATTTGAAAATGTGCGTTTTATCTTATCAATATAAATAACGGACATTAATTGCTCCGTAATTTTATGATCACCCGAAGTTTGTGAATCAATGACAAATTCATACTCATATTGGTTTTTAGTACTTTTGTTGAAAAAAGAAGAAGCTAATACCAAACTACAACCAGCTGCTTCCATTTTGTTCTCATCCCTACCATATGTTAGCCACATTAACAACTCATCTTGATGACTTTTAGCGGGTAAAAATGATCCTATATAAACGTTGGTTTCTTTTAACTCCCTTCCAGACTCATAGCATTCTTTTATCCTTTTATCTTTAAAATAATTTAAAATATCATTACCTTCTTCTGGGTCGTTCATGTAAATGACATTGTAAAATCGCATTTTGCAATCATCGTTTGTTATTATTTTTTCAGATTTACTTTTATGGTATGTTATTATTTTTTCAGCAACAGATAGTTTTGTATAATGCACTACAGGGGTTTCCTTATCCCATTGTGCAATCTTTTGAATTGATTTGATACTATTATCTATCTCATTTAGGAAACTTTGAATTTTGTTATCTCTTTCCGTTTTATTTGCTTTTTCTAATTCCTTTGCAGTTTTTAATTTTTCTTTTAGTGTGTCAATATCTGCTAATAAATAATTGTACTTACTTTTATCTATTGAAATTGCTTTTGTATAATCATCAATAGCTTTTTCATAATTGCCTTTTAAATAAAATGCGCTTCCACGGTTACTATATGCTGATGGGTTTTTAGGTCTTAAATCAATAGATATAGAATGTTCTTCGATAGCCTTATCATAGTCACTAAGACGATAATATACCATACCCAAATTGTTATGAATACCTGCTGCAAATGAATTATCAGGCTTTAATTCTAATGCTTTTGTATAATCTATAATAGCCTTTTTAAAATTTCTTATATTGAACCATGCGTTTCCTCTTTCAAGATAACAAATAGGATTTTTTCTATCAGACCGTATGGCTTTATTGATATACTTGAATTTTAATTTCGTATCTGTTGTTAAGCCACGTCCTCTTACACTATGTATTATACGATGTGCCATTGCTCTCAATCGGTAGAGTGTTGAACTCTTATACTTCTCCAAAATCTCATCTTTCAACAAAGCAATAACATCACCGTATTGCTTTTTCTCTAACAACTGTTCAGCTTGTTTTATAAGTTTGTTAATTTCTTCTTCCATAATTTTATCCTTTTATTGCCGCAAATCTATCCTAAAATTCCCTAATCAATCCTTCAACAATTTCTCCCACTCATTTCCTTCCGCTACTTTTTTAATCGTGATATTTCTTTTCATCAAAAATCCTTTCATATAATCCTTCAAAATAAGTTTTGAAAACAGCCTCCCTAATAATCCCAAAGGAGCTTCAAAAACAAAGATGTCGGTCATGATAGTTTCATTATCTTTCCATTCAAATAAATGTTGGTGGCGCAGTTTTTTAAAAGCCCCTTCCACCATTTCGCTCACAAAATAATTTGGAGAATCGTATTCAGATATTTTCGATGTGAAGTTCTGATAAATGCCAAAATGTTTAGCCCTCCAGGTTACCACGTCATTCAATTTCATCAGCCCCGATGTTACACCCGCAATGGCTCTTTCATTCGTTTCTTCTGTACTAAGCAAATGTAAATCCACGCTCAATGAAAGCAAAAAACACCTTTCCATCGGAGCCTTTATTTTTGTTTTAAGTTCAATAGTTGTCATCAGCTTGTTTATTTCAATGGAAATTCAAAATACCATTCCGCAAATCTACCATAAAATCAAAACTAATTCTAAACAATTGAGAAATTTCTTTTAGAGATGTGAATTTACAATTTCCATTTCAAGTTCTAACAACCAGTCGCCGTTTGCGACCACCTCCTTCAGTATAAAAGCTTCCAATTAAAACATAAAATCATACCTTATCATAAGCAATCATTTTTATCCGCGTTCCTATTTTAACCCCCAAATCCCCCATTCCCCTCCAAAACCAAAATACCACTACACCCCCAACTTTTCATCCCTACAGCCCAAATCCTGAAAAAACACCCCTAATTCTCGTTTTCGCATCCCTTAGAATCGCCCTCTCAGCCCTTAGAATCATTCTCACCACCCTTAGAATCGTCCTCACCACCTTTAGAATCATACTCACGCTCCTTAGAATCCCAATCACACACCTTAGAATCCCAGGTTACTGCTTTATTATCGGAATCGCCAGTCTTAAAATTGCCCCGACCATCCTTAAAATGCCCCTCACCATCCTTAGAATCGTACTTTCGTCACTTAGAATCCCTTGGTTACACCTTTGGAATCCCATGGTCATCCTCTTAGAATCCCTTGGTTACACCTTTAGAATCCCATGGTCATCCTCTTAGAATCCATTGGTTACACCTTTAGAATCCCTTGGTTATCCTCTTGGAATCATTTGGTCATCTCAATATTCTCCATTCGATAAATATTCCCTCCCTCAATCCCCTTTTTTTCCTTCTGGCAAATAAAAAAATCAATTCAAACACAAAAATTGAATTCCCCGGAATCATCCTTTTTCATGAAATAACACACACTTTCTCCCTTTCTGATAAAATCCCAAAATTTATTTCAAAAATAAATAAAACTTTTTTCAAATCCCATCATTGTCATTCAATCCCTTTGATAGCACAAGTCTTGAAGAAATTTTAATCAAATAAAATGCCTCCCGAAAAATATATATTTTCAATATCAGCCTCCAAAATTAGCAGGAGGAATATATGTTCCTACTTTTGCACCCTCAAAAAGAAATAAATAATATGAATAGACAAGACAAAGAAGGAAAAGCAATGCTGTTAGAAGTACAAAGTATCTTCGGACTTTATCCCAACATCGCCACCCAACGACCATCATCAGTTGGTGTCATGGGCGCAGTAACAAACCAGCTGGTCGAGATGTTCATCGTTTTAAATGACGCACGTGCTGGGCGGGATTTGCAATCCCGTCCCCCAGAGCCCTGGATTTCTAATCCACCACATAAAAAATCATACCTCATCATAAGCAATCATTTTTATCTGCGTTCCCATTTCCCCAAAAAAAATCCCCTCTCAATTTCTCGAAAAGGGATTCCTAATTTTTAATTCCTAATTTCTAATTTATTTCCTGAATTCCTCCAGCAAGCCATCAATCTTCTCCTTACTCAAATTCTCATGATAGTGCATCCCCACCTGCATCATAGGCGCAGTTCCACAAGAAGCAAGACACTCCACAGTCTTGATAGTAAATTTCCCTTCAACCGTAGTCTCCCCGACTTTTATTCCTAATTTATTTTGTAAATAATCAATCACATCCTCGGCACCATTCAAGCAACAAGGACCCGTCCGGCAAACCTCCAAAACATACTTCCCCACAGGCTTAAGATTATACATCGTATAAAAAGAAGCCACCTCATAAACCTCGATAGGCTGAATCTTCAAAAAGTCAGCAACATAATCCATAGCCTCCACACTCAACCAACCCTGATTCTCACCCTGTGCAATATGCAAAAGCGGCAACAAAGCCGACTTCGATTTCCCTTCCGGATAACGTTTAATAATTTTATTAGCAAGAGCATTAGCCTCCGCACTAAACTGAAATTTGGTTTCCATAATTCCTAATTTTTAATTCCTAATTCCTAATTGATTCTATGCATCCAGCTCCCCCGCAATCACATTCATACTGCTCAAAGTAAGAATGGCATCCGATAAAAAAGCATCCTTAATCATCTCCGGATAAGCCTGGTAATAAATAAAACAAGGACGACGGAAATGCAAGCGATACGGCTGCCGACCACCATCACAAACGAGATAAAACCCAAGTTCCCCATTGCCACCTTCCACAGAATGATAGACCTCGCCGATAGGTTTATCAGTCTCACCCATCACGATTTTGAAATGATAAATCAAAGCCTCCATGCTGGTATAAACTTCCTCCTTTGGAGGCAAATAAAAGTCTGGAATATCAGCATGGAAGGGTCCGGTTCTATCACACTTCTGCAATGCCTGTTTGATGATCTTCAAACTCTCCCACATCTCCTGACTACGTACCATATAGCGATCATAAGTATCACCATTAGTGCCAACTGGAATATTAAAATCAAAGTCCTCATAACCGGAATAAGGGAAAGCAACGCGGACATCATAATCAACTCCGGCAGCACGTAAATTAGGACCGGTAAAACCATAATTCAAAGCCCGTTCAGCACTGATAGGACCAGCACCAACACAACGATCAACAAAGATTCTATTACGATTTAATAACCTTTCAAATTCTCCAAGAACTTTTGTGTAAACCTCCACAAACTTCTCAATTTTCCTCCAAACAGTCTCATTAAAATCTCTCTCAAATCCACCAATCCTACCGATGTTTGTTGTTAATCTTGAACCACAAATCTCTTCCCATATTTCATAAATATCTTCCCTCTGCTCAAACAAATAAAAGTAACCGGTAAGCGCACCACTATCAACCCCAATAACGCTGTTACAGATAAGATGATCAGCTATACGAGCCAACTCCATAATGATAATCCTCATATACTGAACTCTCTTTGGAATCTCTGCCCCAATCAATTTCTCAACAGTCATGTGCCATCCCATATTATTGATAGGCGAAGAGCAGTAATTCATACGGTCAGTAAGCGGCGGAATCTGATAAAAGGGTTTCCGTTCAGCAAGCTTTTCAAAAGCCCGATGAATATACCCAATCGTTGATTCAGCACCAACAATTTTCTCTCCATCCATCTTCAAAACATTCTGAAAGATCCCATGAGTAGCAGGATGAGTAGGTCCTAAATTGAGATAGGAATACTCTTTCTCCTTCTTTGGAATATCTAATATTGTTTCCATTATAATTTCTTTAAATCAATTTCAATGCCTGTTTTTTTTATTTCCTCGATGAAAGGGTCGCCCTCCTCGAAATATTTGGTTGAATAAGTATGAGGTTCAATGTCAGTATAATGAATATTGATTGGCGAAAGTAGGTGGCGATCTTCATAACGGTCATCATTAAATTGGTCTGAAACTAATGCTAAATCTATATCCGAGTACTCATGTATTCTTCCACTAACAATAGAACCAAAGAGAATAACCTTTTGAAAAAAGATATTCCTTTTTTTGCATTCATCAATGTATTCCTTGATTATTTTTGTTGCAATTCTTTGATTAAGCATTCTAAGTATTTTTTAGTTCTATCCATTATTCCTTCAGTGAATTCCTTCGTACATCTTTTGTAAATTTTACCGACATAATCTGGATACCTTCCTTCCAATTGAAAAGTATTCATATCATCTAACCATCTTAAATCCTCTTCATTAAATCCAACGGGTAAATTCGAAATTAAAGTAACAAGGTTATGAATTTTTGGTGGATAGTTTACTTCATTATTCTTAACCCATAATGCCTTAATCGTTTTCTCTAAAGCCATGTGCAGACAAAACAAACAAAAAACATAATCCTTATTTTTAAAACACATTTCTGCTCTTCCCATGTCCTTTTCAGCAATATCAAGCCAATACGCTACATGCTTTTCCTTAGTCATCATTCCCGTCCGAACATGGTATCATCCTTATCTGTTCGTGTAGCATCTTCAACGGCATATTCTTTCCGCATCGGGAAATAATCCATCTCATCAATATTCAATATCCTCTTCATATTCGGATGTCCTGTAAATGTTATTCCAAAGAAATCATAAGCCTCTCTTTCCATCCAGTTAGCTGCTGAAAAGATGCCTGTTAATGTTGGTACTACCGGATCTTCAATTGGAAAATAAATCTTTAATCTTATCCTTACATTCTCATAGAGATTATGCAATTGATAAACCATTCCCAACTGTTCCTTGGCATCAGGAAAGTGCATGCCACACATTGTTGTCAGGAATTGAAATTTGAGTTCATCATCCTCATACAAAAACTTTATTACATCAATGATTCGATCTCTATTTAAAGTATAAGTCATGAAATCATAATTCAACGTAATATCAAGGATATCATCTCCGAATTTCTCCTTCAGTTTCTCGGTAACTCTGTCTGTTGTCAATGCCATGATTATTTAATTCCGTAACCTTCGAGCATCTTCAGATATTCAGGAGATTTTCTTCTTCCGAATTCTTCTTTCTGAACCAGTTCCTGTATCCTCATGATGCCATCAAGCACTTGTTCAGGACGTGGTGGACAACCTGGTACATATACATCAACCGGAATAATTTTATCTATTCCCTGCAACACGCTATAGGTATCGAATATCCCTCCACTTGAAGCACATGCACCCATTGATAGTACCCATTTCGGTTCTGCCATTTGTTCATAAACTTCCCTTAATACCGGTGCCATTTTCTTGGCAATAGTACCCATCACCATCAACAAATCTGCCTGGCGAGGAGAGAAACTTAATCGTTCTGATCCAAACCTTCCTAAGTCGTAATGCGAAGCTGCTGTAGCCATAAATTCTATTCCACAACAAGAGGTGGCGAATGGAAGGGGCCAAATGGAATTCTTCCGTGCCATACCTACCGCTTTTTCTAAGCTGGTGGCGAAGAATCCATGTCCGCTGTATCCTGACGGTGCTTCAACTATTTCAGTCATTTTATTTAATTTTATTAGCGATAATTATTCCCAATCCAAGGCACCTTTCTTAATGATGTATAAGAATCCAAGCATCAGAAATACGATAAACAATAACATCTCATTAAACCCAAACCATCCAAGTTCCTTAAAGTTCACTGCCCAGGGATACATGAAGATTACTTCCACATCGAATAATACAAAGAGAATAGCGGTGAGAAAGTATTTTACATTAAATGGTAATCGTGCATTGCCTTGTGATTCGATGCCGCATTCAAAGTTCTCATCCTTTACTTTAGAATGTTTCTTAGGTCCTAATAAATGGGAGCCAAGCATTGCTACCACTACAAAGCCTAATGCCACAATGAACTGGATAATAATCGGTAAATAATCTATCGGATTTTGTGTTGCCATTTTCTTATTTGCTTAATATCTCAACGTTTTTGATAACGCCGCAAAATTACGAAAAATATCTCGTATTCTCAGAAACTTTATTTCAATCATTTTACGATACCAATTCCAGGTATCCTATCAAAAGTTTTTGTGATGATTAAAACATTTAATAATTTTACACCCTGAAATTTTTTAAATTATATATCAAATTATATGGCAAAAAATAAAACCACTGAAAACACAAACAGCGTTCCCTCCTTCCTCGAAACAATAACTGATGATGGAAAGAGAAAAGATTGTCTTCTCCTTACAGAACTTTTCCAAAAGGAGACCGGCTATGAATCCAAAATGTGGGGCACCGCAATCATAGGTTTTGGAAGTGTTCATTACAAATATGAAAGCGGTCGCGAAGGCGATATGCCTATTGTGGCTTTCTCTCCACGGAAGGCTGCGATAGTTCTTT
>JABDAW010000069.1 GCA_013288905.1 Bacteroidota bacterium
ATCCAAGCCATCAACAGAGTCATAAGGCAAAGGTTTCTGAATGGAACGATAGAAATATTGATTAAGGATAGGGTAGATGGTATCCTTGATTAACGTGGACTTCCCGCTGCCCGAAACACCAGTCACACAAATCAATTTTCCTAATGGGAATGACATATCAACACTCTTCAAATTATGACCAGTGGCTCCTTTTATTTCCAGGTAATTGCCATTGCCTTTCCTTCTTTTCTTTGGAATCTCAATAGACTTCCTGCCACTCAAATAATCCGTTGTCAAGCCAGGGAAATCATTCAATTCTTCGGGGGTTCCTTTGGCAATCACCTTGCCTCCATGAATTCCGGCACCAGGTCCAATATCAAGGACATAATCTGCCGCCATAATGGTTTCCTTATCATGCTCGACAACGATTACCGAATTGCCGATGTCGCGAAGATGCTGCAAGGATTTTATCAAACGAATATTATCCCTTTGATGCAAACCAATGCTTGGCTCATCAAGAATATAAAGAACCCCCACCAACTGCGATCCTATCTGCGAAGCCAATCGAATGCGTTGTGATTCACCACCGGAAAGACTTCGGGTCGGACGATTCAAACGCAGGTAATCCAAGCCCACTTCCAACAAAAACTCAATCCGTTTTCTAATCTCTTTCAAGACCTCTCCCGCAATTTGATTTTGTGTTTTAGACAGCCTGCTTTCAATAGTTTTCATCCAGGCTTGAAGGTCGGTAATGTCCATTTCAGCGGCTTCGGCAATATTCTTTCCATCCACCTTAAACCACAGACTTTCCTTCCTCAAACGAGCACCTTTGCATTCAGGACATTCAATCGCCATCATGAATCGCTGGGTCCAGTTGGTATGCTTTTCGGCTTGAGCTTCGTCGTGTTGCTTTTGAATAAAATTTACCAAACCATCGAAGGTTGAGGTATGATTTTGAACAATGCCAGCAAAGGTATTCGTAACGGTAATCAACTCGTCCGACCCATAAAGAATCTGATTAATCGCCTCCTCTGGAATATCGCCAACTGGGGTCGTCAAAGTGAAATCATATTTCTTCCCGATAGCCGCAATCTGCTTGAATATCCAGCTATCCTTGAACTTTCCAAGAGGAGCGATTCCACCATTCATGATATTAATTTTAGGGTCAGGAATGATGGAATTAATATCTATTTCAGGCACAGTTCCTAAGCCATTACACTTCTTGCAGGCACCATAAGGCGAATTAAAAGAGAAGGTATTAGGAGCAGGTTCGTCATAAGAAATTCCACTGGTAGGGCACATCAAATGCCGACTGAAAAAGTGCGGATCGCCCTCCTTAATCTCCATCACATTCGAGCCACGTTGTTCGAGGTATTCAGGGATAATCATGATGGTTCCCTTGCCTATTTTCATAGCAGTCTGAAGAGAAGCAGAAAGCCTGTTAACAGCCCCGTTCGAGGCTGTCAATCTATCCACCAGCAATTCAATATCATGAGTCTTATACCGATCCAATTGCATCCCTCTTTTGAGGTCAACGACATCTCCATTAATCCTCATTTTCAAATATCCCAATTGAAGATATTGTTCAAACAAATCGCGGTAATGACCCTTCCTCGCCTTCACTATCGGCGCAATAACGCTGATGATTTTCCCATTAAAACGTTCGAGGATAATATCCAAAATCTGATCATCGCTCAAGCGTTGCATTTTCTCGCCGGTATTATACGAAATCGCATCGCCGGCACGGGCATACAGCAGGCGCAGGAAATCATATATTTCAGTAATCGTCCCCACCGTCGAACGAGGGTTCATATTCGTAGTTTTTTGTTCGATAGAAATCACCGGACTCAAGCCGGTAATCTTATCTACATCAGGCCGTTCCATCTTACCCAAAAACTGGCGGGCGTAGGCAGAAAAACTTTCCATATATCGTCGCTGTCCTTCGGCATAAATGGTATCAAA
This sequence comes from Bacteroidota bacterium, assembly GCA_013288905.1. Classification (GTDB taxonomy): domain Bacteria; phylum Bacteroidota; class Bacteroidia; order AKYH767-A; family JABDAW01; genus JABDAW01. Next base: position 1,942 of record JABDAW010000069.1, read on the forward strand.
AGCAAGCGAACTCTTGCCACTGCCGCTCAATCCGGTGATGACGACTAATTTATTTCTCGGTATCGCGACATCAATATTTTTAAGATTATGAGCCCTCGCGCCATAGACCTCTATCCATCCTTCCTCAACAATCGGGTTATCCATTTTTTCAATTTTTTAAAGCCGGCAAAGTTAGTCATTTTTTTGGCGTGAATTAAGGTAAGGTTTATTTTTGGATCTATAAATCTCTATGAAAAATTTCTTTAAAAGGTGTTCACGTTTTAATAGAACGGGTTTAAGTTTTAATAGAGCGTGTTCACGTTTTAATAGAACGGGTTTAAGTTTTAATAGAGCGGGTTTAAGTTTTATTAAAACGGGTTTAAGTTTTACCAGAACGTGTTTAAGTTTTACCAAAACCTGTTTAAGTTTTACCAAAACCTGTTTAAGTTTTACCAAAACCTGTTTAAGTTTTACCAAAACCTGTTTAAGTTTTGGGTTAATCTAAAGAATGAAGTTAGATGCCTTTATCATACCATAATCAGCATATTCTGGAAAATTAGTACTAAATCCTCAGGAAAAGGTACCTAATTTTGGAGCATTCTATGGTTTTTCCCAGAGATTCTATGGTTCTAAACCTGCCAAATCATGGCTTGAAATTTCTTCTTGAATACGGTTCTTCATGTGAACAGGCTGTTTCTTTAAACAAGACTTTAAATAAGGTAAGTCCTCTTTGATAATAACGTTGAGGGGTTTTGCCATAGGAAGGCAAAATAAAAAAATATGTCTATTAAGGGAAATACTGAATTCGAAAATCTTTCAACAACCAATTGTTTAAAATTAGTCGGATTTGTATTTAGAAATGGTATTACTAGAAAAATACCGACAAGGATTCATGCTACATCCTTTGAAGGATTTCTTCTCAAATTGAAGTTTTGGATATGGTCATATACTTTTGATAAATGTGCTTCAGAATAGGTAGCAACTTACGTTAATTAGTGGAATTCGTGGCTTCTTATTTCACAGTGCCGCCGTTATCTATTTCTTTGGAAGGACTCACAAAAGCCAATTCTCCATTGCTGTTTTCAGCCATAAGGATCATGCCATTCGATTCTATGCCTTTGATCTTTCTTGGTGCAAGGTTCACAAGAATAGAAACCTGCTTTCCGATGATATCTTCTGGTTTATAATACTCTGCAATGCCTGATACCACTGTCCTTTTATCAATGCCGGTATCAATCAACAGCTTTAATAGTTTCTCGGTCTTAGGAATCTTCTCTGCTTCAAGAATAGTCCCGATTCTTATATCCATCTTTGAGAAATCTTCAAAGGTAGTAACATCCTTGTAAGGCTTGATATCAGTGCTTCGAGCTTCAACTGCCTCTGCTTCGATAGTTTGCAAAGTAGCATTCAGATTATTCTTTAATTTCTGAATCTGTACTTCCACTTCTTCATCCGTTATTTTATTAAAAATGATGAAGGAATCATTCACCGGATGATTGCGCTTCAAATAATTCGCAATGGGAGCATCAAATTCCAAAGCATCATTTTCTAATCTCAATTGATGGATAATTCTTTTGGAAGTATTCGGCATAAAAGGATACAAATACCGGGCAAGCATCAGGCAAGTGGTAAGGCTCTTGAATAATATCTCATTCACCTTTTCAGGATCAGTCTTAATCAGCTTCCATGGCTCTGTTTCTGCAAGATATTGATTTCCTTTTCTGGCAACATCAATCACTTCAAACAGAGCCTCACGAAACTTAAACTCACGAATCAGTTTATCAAGCAGCAACGAAGTTTCTTTAGTATTATATTGTTCATCAATTTCAGCTTTCTTCTTATGAATATCGGGCACTTTACCATGACAATACCGATGCACCAAATCAATCACTCTCTTGATGTAATTCCCAAGTATATCAGCGAGTTCGTTATTCACCCGTGCCTGAAAATCCTTCCACAAAAACTCACTGTCCTTTGCCTCTGGTGCAATGGAAGTGAGCACATACCGCATTTCATCCACACGATGCGGAAAGTCCTTTAAATAGTCATGAAGCCACACCGCCCAATCCCTCGAAGTAGAGATTTTATTCCCTTCCAAATTCAAGAATTCATTTGCCGGAACATTCTCCTGCAAAACAAATTGCCGCGCCTCACCTTTGTTATAAGCCATCAAGGTCGCAGGAAAAATTATACAATGAAAAACGATGTTATCCTTCCCAATAAAATGCACCAGACAACTCTCCTCATCTTTCCAATAATCCTCCCAAGCGGCACTCTTCACATGAGCATCAGTAGCCGTCTTCCTGCCTTGATTTCTTTGCTCAAAATATTCCTTGGTAGCCGAGATATACCCGATAGGCGCATCAAACCAAACATACAAAACCTTGCCATCAGCATTGGGCAACGGAACCTTCACCCCCCAATCCAAATCCCGCGTCATTGCTCGTGGTTGCAAGCCTTGAGTAAGCCAGGAATTACATTGCCCCAAGACATTGGTCTTCCAATTTTTCCGCGAATCTATGAACGCTTTTATCTCCCCCTGCATTTTATCCAAAGGCAAAAACCAATTCGTGGTTTCTTTCAAAACAGGCGGCTCGCCACTCAACATCGAATGCGGATTCTTCAAGTCCATCGGATTCAAAGTCGAGCCGCAATTCTCGCACTGATCCCCGTAGGCATTGGGGTTTCCGCAATTCGGACAAGTCCCGATGATGTATCTGTCAGCGAGAAACTGCTCTGCCTTGACATCATAATATTGCTGCGTGGTTTCTTCCACAAAGACCCCTTTATTATAGAGATTCAAAAAGAATTCCTGCGCCGTTTCATGATGAATCTTGTTGCTCGTGCGGCTAAAAATATCAAACGAAATTCCAAATTCTTCAAAGGAATGTTTTATCAAATCATGATACTTATCAACCACCTCCTGCGGTGAAATTCCCTCCTTTTTTGCACGAATAGTTATGGGCACGCCATGCTCATCGGTGCCACAAACAAAGAGCACATCCTCACCCTTCATGCGCAAATACCGAACATAAATATCCGCCGGCAAATAGGCACCGGCAAGATGCCCGATATGCACGGGACCATTGGCATAAGGCAGGGCAGAGGTTACAATATATCGTTTAAAATCTTTCATTCCATTCATTATTTCTTGAGAATGCAAATATATAGAAGTTGAGGGTATATGGGAATTTTGGAGGGTATTAATTGAATGAAACGGGGCTTGAAAATTTTCCACACGGGTATCATTTGATTCCAAAAAAGCATCAAAAATCGCCCAAAATCTTTGATAAATGTCGGGAAAATCTTCATCAGAATCGGGAAAACACAGATAAATGTCGGGAAAATATCAATGATTTGTGGGAAATCCTTGACCATTTGTGGGAAAACATTGATTGATTGTGGGAAAATAATCATTGGCTTTTGGCAATAATAGGGTGATTTATAGCTTATAACAGGTATTTTGGGGAATTCCTCAATATTAAAAATGGGTTTTTTGAGATTTTAAAGTAAAAACAGCAATTTACTTATCAGGAAAATGAGGTCCGAATTCACCTTTTTCCCTTGAATATTTATTTCCGCTGTCCCTTTGCTAATTTTGTCGCCATGATAAAACCTCCTTTTCTTAAACCCGGTGATGCTGTTGGAATTGTTGCCACCGCTCGTAAAGTTTCTTTGGAAGAAATCAATCCTGCCATTTCTATTCTTAAAGAATGGGGCTTGAAACCTGTCATTGGCAAGACAATTGGCTTAATTGATAATCAATTTGCGGGGAATGATTTGGATAGAATTCAAGACCTTCAAAGCATGCTTGATGACCCTGATATTAAAGCCATAATTTGTGCCCGAGGCGGCTATGGAACGGTCAGGATTATTGATGAATTAGACTTTAATAACTTCATCAATCATCCAAAATGGATCTGTGGTTTCAGTGATATTACGGTCCTTCATTCGCATATTAACATGAATTTTAATATCGCCACGATTCATTCGCCGATGTGCTTTAATTTTCCAAAAGCCATCGAATTAAATACCTTGAAGAAGGCTTTGTTTGGTGATGAATTAAATTATTACATTCCATCAAATAAATTAAATATTAAAGGCAATGCAATGGGTGAATTAATCGGCGGAAATCTTTCCATTCTCTACTGCCTTGTCGGTTCAAAATCGGACATCAGTACCAAAGGAAAGATTCTTTTTATAGAAGATCTTGACGAATATCTCTATCACATAGACCGCATGATGATGAACCTAAAACGCACTGGTAAATTATCCAACTTGAAAGGACTAATAGTAGGCGGAATGACTGATATTAAAGACAATACTGTGCCATTCGGCAAGACCGCCGAAGAGATAATTCTTGATACTGTGAAGGTATATAATTACCCGGTCTGTTTCGGTTTTCCTGCGGGGCATGTGGAGAATAATTCTGCTTTGATAATGGGCGGAATGGCTTCTTTGGAAGTGAATGATGATGTGAAATTAATCTTTAATAAATAAAATATGAGCGAACATAATGATTTAGGAAAACAAGGTGAAGAGATGGCTGCCACGTATCTCAAGAAAGCCGGATATGAAATTCTTGGAAGGAATTTATTCTTCAGGAAAGCAGAATTGGATATTGTGGCAAAGCAAGATAACGAACTTGTTTTTGTGGAAGTAAAGACTCGCACGAAGGGTACTATGATGTCTCCTGAGCAAGCTGTGGACGCAAGGAAACAGCGATTTATTATCGAGGGAGCTGCTGCATATATTGACCAAAGTGATTATGATCTTGATGCTCGATTTGATATTATTTCTGTGATTGTCAATGGTCAGGAATCAGAGATTGATCATATTGAGAATGCCTTCTATCCGAGCATTTAAAGGATTGAAGGAGATGTATAGAATATTATGCTTTGTAGTTTTATAAATAAATGAATAAAGCTTGACCAATTATTTCCTTTCTTTGCCAGATGAAATTTTTAAAAACAACGATACTATTAATTCCGATAATCGGGATGATTACAGTTTCCTGTAATCATCAAAAGCCAACAAATAATATAACTGATAAAACTATGGACGTACATTCATTTTCCAAGCCTGATGAGGCTAAGGTAAAACATTATGATCTCGACTTGACGGTTGATTTCGATAAGAAAATCATTTCTGGTAAGGCTGCCTGCACTATCGAAACCGATAAAGGTGCCAAACATTTAATCCTTGATACAAGAGATTTAAAGATAGATAAAGTAACTATCGGGAAGGATGAAAAGCCTGCTGAATTCAAAATGGCAGACCCTGTCCAATTTCTTGGTTCGGCTTTAATAATAAACATTGAAGAGGGCACTACTTTGGTAACAGTTTATTATTCTACAAGCCCTACTGCTGCTGCCGTTCAATGGCTCAATCCAGAACAGACTGCCGGCAAAAAACATCCTTTTCTATTCACACAATCTCAGGCAATTCTTGCTCGTACTTGGGTGCCTTGTCAGGACAGTCCTGGCTTGAGAATTACCTACTCTGCAACTGTGCATGTGCCAGTTGGTTTGTTGGCTTTGATGAGTGCTACCAATCCTACTGAATTGAGTAAGGACGGCATTTATCATTTTGAAATGACTAACCCGATTCCTTCTTATCTGTTGGCTCTTTCAGTTGGGGATATTGTCTTCAAACCTATCGGTAAACGAACAGGTGTATATGCGGAACCAGCTACTATTGACAAGAGTGTTTATGAGTTTGTGGATTTGGAGAATATGGTTGATGCAGCCGAAAAGCTTTATGGTCCTTATGAATGGGGTCGTTATGATTTATTGGTATTGCCTCCAAGTTTTCCATTTGGTGGAATGGAAAATCCTCGCCTTACTTTTGCCACGCCGACTATCCTTGCCGGAGATCGTTCCTTGACGAGCCTTGTGGCGCATGAACTGGCGCATTCGTGGTCAGGGAATCTTGTTACTAATGCCACTTGGGATGACTTCTGGATGAATGAAGGCTTCACAGTTTATTTTGAAAGAAGAATCATGGAAGCCTTGTATGGAAAGCCTTTTGCCGATATGCAAGCCGTTCTTGGTTATCAGGATCTGGAAGATAATGTAAATGAATTAGGCAAGGACAGTCGCGATACCGACCTTAAACTGCAATTAAAAGACAGAGACCCTGATGATGGAATGACCAGCATCGCCTATGAAAAGGGTTACTTTCTTCTACGTTTAATTGAAGAGAATGTAGGCAGAGAAAGGATGGATGCATTCCTCAAGACTTATTTCAAATCCCATTCCTTCCAGACCATTACTACCGAGGCTTTCCTTGAATATTATGACAAAGAATTAATCAAAGGAGATACTGCCTTAGCCAATAAAATCCGCATCAATGATTGGGTTTATCATCCTGGTATTCCAAGTAATTGCCCGAAGATTAATTCTGAAAGATTCAAAGAAGTAGAAGCCCAGGTTGCATTGTTTAATGCCGGAACTCCTGCCTCGAAATTAAATACCTCCAACTACCAGAGCAATGAATGGATGCACTTCCTCACGCTGCTGCCTTCCTCGATGGACATGGCGAAGATGAAGGATTTGGATGCTGCCTTCCACTTCACCAATTCAGGTAATTCAGAGATACTGGCTTTGTGGTTAGAGCGCGTCATCAACAGTAATTACGAACCCGGTTATGCAGCTCTTGAAAACTTCCTGGTTCATGTCGGCAGGCGTAAATTCCTCAAGCCATTATACACTGATTTATTAAAGACTCCCGAAGGCATCAAGATGGCTAAAGACATCTATACAAAAGCCCGTTCCAACTATCATTCAGTGGCGACGAATACCATTGATGAGATGATTGCGAAGGCTGGGAAATAGGGTATTATTAATTCTTAATGATTTTTTGGGAATGAGAAAGAGAATAGCAATTTTATTTTTGATAATTCCTTTTGAAGAATATTCATGAATTATGCCATTCAAGACCCTTTAATAAACCTTCTTTCTACCAATGCCATTAGACTTTTGGTGGCAGGATTATTCATGTCCCAATGATATTTTGGCTGAAGTTCCAGAAAAATTTTTTGCTCGGCTTCAGAGGCATTCTGACAATTATTAAGCAAGTCAATCGAGGCATTATATTCCTCAAGGCTGCCATCAAATAATTCATTTATAAAAAGAAATTTCTCATTAATTCCAATGGCAGATTTAAGATCAGAGACAGGCTCATTGTTAGGAATGACAGGTTCCTGTTTGTTTTTAATATCTTCAATAACCGGAGCCATATCTTCAAACAAAACCCCCGAACCTATCTTATTAATCTTCTTTTCTTTGGGCGGTTTTTCCTTAGGTATAAATTCAGGATGAGACGGAACCCACACAAATGACTCTTTAATCTCTGCCTCCTTCGGAAGAATAACAGGGGTTAATACTTCAGATTTAGTTTCGACGGGAGCTTCCTTTTCGGGAGCTTGATTTTGCTTCCTGTCCCTGTCATTCATCTTCCCGAGAACCACAGAAAATTCATAAAGATCGCGGATATTCTCAAGGAATAAATCAATATCAATTTGAGAGATATGATTTCCATTTTCTTTCATACCCTCATGCTGTTCTTTGAGGGTTTCTATCAATATTTCTATCTGTTGGTGAATTGTTTCTTTATCCATAATCTTATGCCCCTTTGAAGTCCTTGTTTTATTATAATTTTGTCTCCGCAAGAAATGAAATTCTTTGCAGCACAAAATTAAAAATTATTAAGATAATGAAACGTAGGTTCACAAATATAAAATGAGTTCCGAAGGATATACAATAGAAGAAGTAGCGAGGATTCTTTCCGGGGAATTAATCATTAATAATGAACAAAGGACTGTCATTACTGAATTATTAACTGACAGCAGGATTATTATCAAGAAAGAAACATCTTTGTTCTTTGCCCTAAAAGGCAGGCAGGACGGGCATAGTTTCATCCCTTCACTGATAGAGAAAGGGGTGTCTAACTTTATTGTTTCAAATCATAATAATGAATTCAAAGAGCTTCCTGCAAATTTTGTTTTAGTAGAAGATACCTTGGTCGCATTGCAACAATTGGCATCCTTTCATCGAAAGGAATTTGATATTCCTGTAGTTGGAATCACTGGCAGTAACGGAAAAACTATTGTCAAAGAATGGCTCTATCAATTGTTACGAATGGATAAGAACATCGTAAGAAGCCCTAAGAGTTATAACTCGCAAATAGGAGTGCCACTTTCGGTTTTCTTAATCAATAAGGAACATAATTTCGGACTCTTTGAAGCAGGCATTTCGATGGTGGGAGAAATGGAAAGATTAGAACATATTATTCATCCCTCCATTGGAATCATTACTAATATCGGAGAAGCTCATTCAGAAAACTTTGTCAATCTTGAACAAAAGGCAAGAGAAAAATTGAAGCTTTATACTCATTCTGAAGCCCTGATTTATTGTAAGGATTATCACGCCATCAACACTGAAATCAATAACTCCGAGATACTTCCAGGCACTATAAAATTATTTACATGGTCAAAGAAATCCAGAGCTGATTTGCAGATTAGCAGGATAACGAAAGGCGCAGGAGAGACTTCTATACAAGGGATTTACCTGAATGATTTCAAAGAAATTAAAATCCCTTTTATAGATGAAGCCTCTATAGAAAATGCTATTCATTGCTGGGCATTAATGTTGCTGATGAATTATGATGATGACCTTATAGCAGAGCGCATGGAATTATTGAGTCCCGTGGCAATGCGTTTGGAATTAAAGGAAGGAATTAATAATTGTTCCATCATCAATGACAGCTACAATTCTGACTTGGGATCCTTAGCAATAGCTCTTGATTTCATGAACCAGCAACAACAACATGAAAAGAAAACTCTAATCATTTCTGATATTCTTCAAAGTGGTAGAAACGAAACTAATCTTTATGAAAAGGTCGCCTCATTGGCTTCTTCAAAAAATATAACGAGGATCATTGGAATCGGTGAAGCGATTTCAAAGTATGAAGGATTATTCCAAATGAGGAAAGTCTTTTATAAAACTACTGAAGAATTCCTGAAAGAATATACACCACTTCATTTCAATAATGAAACTATCCTCCTGAAAGGAGCGCGCGCCTTTGGTTTTGAACGCATCAGCAAATTATTACAGCAGAAGAACCATGAAACAGTTTTAGAAATTAATCTTAATTCTATTGCTCATAATTTGAATTATTATCGCTCAAGAATCAAACCTGAAACCAAGATCATGGCAATGGTTAAAGCCTTCTCTTATGGCAGTGGCAGCTTTGAAATTGCTAATGTCTTGCAGTTCCAAAGAGTAGATTATCTTGCTGTAGCTTATACCGATGAAGGTGTTGAATTAAGGAAGCGTGGTATTGATGTTCCTATCATGGTGATGAATCCAGATTTACAAAGTTTTGATGCCATGTTGGATTATTATCTTGAGCCTGAAATTTATAGTTTTAATCTACTGAATCATTTCGGGGAAGCCCTTCGTCAACGTGCGCAATATGAGACTATCAGCCCGTTTCCGATACATATTGAATTTGATACAGGCATGAAACGTTTAGGTTTTGAAGAAGATGATTTGAATGAATTAATCATCAAAATTCTTAATAATAAATTATTGAATGTAAAATCCATTTTCTCTCATCTCGCAGCAAGCGAAGACTCAACTCATGATGAATTCACTCTAAAACAAATTGATCAATTCCAAAGAATAAGTGAAGCATTCAGGACACATTTTAATTATCCGATTATGAAACATATTCTAAACTCTGCAGGTATCACAAGATTTCCTGAAGCGCAGATGGATATGGTGCGTCTCGGCATTGGTTTGTATGGTATTTCTCCGAATGAATCTGAACAAAAACTACTCGCTAATGTAGGCACTTTAAAGACAGTCGTTTCTCAGATCAGAAATATTTCTGCCAAAGAAACTATTGGCTATAGCCGCAAAGGAGTTGCTAAGAAGGATATGCAAATAGCTACCGTTGCCATAGGTTATGCAGATGGTTATGGAAGAAGATTTGGTAATGGCAATGGAAAGATGATGATCGGTGGGCACATAGTTCCTACCATTGGGAATATTTGTATGGACATGTGTATGCTTGACATTACAGGTATTCAAGCCAAGGAAGCTGATGAGGTTTTAGTATTCGGGGCGGACTATAATGTCTCCCAATCAGCAAAGGACGCAGGAACCATCCCCTATGAGATACTTACTAATATCTCACAAAGAGTCAAGCGTATTTATTTTCAGGAATAAAAAAGAAGCCACGAATTAAAACTTTAATTCGTGGCTTCTACATTTCAATTAAATTTGTTTACCTATTGCCTCATTGCTTTTTCTGTAGAACCAATTGCTTGATTAATAAGTCCTGATGCGCGATTCCTCAATCCTTGAGCACCTGCATTATCTTCTTCCTTACTAATATCTGCATTTGCTTTCCTTAAAAATTCCAATGCTTTACCCAGACGTCCATGTCTGTCAGCCTTTTCATCAACTGGAGGATGGTCATTTATATTCTTCCCATCATCAATGGCAGCTTTTTTTATTTCATTAATTGCACCATCAATCTGTCTTACAGCTTCCATTTCATCCTGGTTTTGTTTCCAGTCCATTGTGTGATGATCTATCAGCCATCGTGCAGCTCTCAAGTCTGAAAGTGCTTGTAAATAATTTGGATGTACAGGAATTAAAGCCTTATTCACAGCATTGGTAGCTGCACGAATATCACCTAAAGCAAGGTTACGCAATCCTCCTGCATAAGCATTATCTTCTTCTTTGTTTATATCGCCAGACGCCTTATTCAAATAGTCTATAGCTTCTTTCAAACGATCCATTTGTTTAGGACGTTCATCAACGGGAGGATGCTCATTGGTATTCTTCCCATCATCAATTGAGGCTTGTTTTATTCTATTCATTGCTGCATCTATCTGGCGAACCGCTTCATCTTCATCCTGAGTTTTTTGCCAAGTGGTTTCAGGGCGATGATCAATCAACCAACGGGCAGCACGAAGATCCGAAAGTGCAGTCAAATAGTTTGGATGAACAGGTGTCAAAGCCTTATTTACTGCAGCAATTGAAGCACGGATATTCCCTAAAGCCTGATTCCGCAATCCTCCAGCAAAGGCATTATCTTCCTCCCTGCTAATGCCTTGAGATGCTTTATTTAAGAATTCAATAGCTTCTTTCAAACGGTCCAATTGTTTAGGACGTTCATCAACCGGAACATGCTCATTTGGATTCTTGCCATCATCTATTGAAGCTTGCTTCATTCGATTAAGTGCAGCATCTATCTGACGAACAGCTTCATCTTCATCCATCGTTTTTTGCCACGTAGTTTCAGGGCGGTGGTCAATCAGCCAACGAGCAGCACGAAGGTCAGAAATGGCTTCATAGTAGTTTGGGTGATCAGGCTGCAAAGCCTTTTGAACAGCAG
>JABDAW010000070.1 GCA_013288905.1 Bacteroidota bacterium
ATTCAATGAAATGAAACAAGAAGGTATTCTACCTAATATTATTACCTATTCTACAATGATTAATAAAGCGGATAATTTTGAAGATGCTTTGCCTTTATTCAATGAAATGAAACAAGAAGGTATTCTACCTAATATTGTTACCTATAATACAATGATTAATAAAGCGGATAATTTTGAAGATGCTTTGCCTTTATTCAATGAAATGAAACAAGAAGATATTCTTCCTGATATTATTACCTATAATACAATGATTAATAAAGCGGATAATTTTGAAGATGCCTGGTCATTATTCCTTGAAATGAAAGAAGTAGATATTAAACCTGATAAAATTACAAGACAGGCTTTGTATAAACTTTCTGATGGTAATAAAGAAAATGATAAATTAATAAAGGAAAGTTTTAAAGGGACAAAATAATCCCCCAAAGAACCCTCCATCTCGGCAGCATTCGCAGCCTTAATCCCGTAGGGATGAAATCATAATAGAAAGAAACAAAACACACCACCAAAAATCCCGTAGGGATGACATAGATTATGCCATCCCTACGGGATTCCTGTATCGTCATGGATTGCATTTTCTATTATGATGCCATCCCTACGGGATTGTTTGGAAGAATCATTATCCTCATATTTGTAAACCCCATCGGGGTTAGATATTGGTAGAAAATAATTCTACAAAGAAGCAACTATTTCCTCTATAGCTCCAATACAAATTATTCATCCTACTCCTTCATTGCCGTTGGCTTTAGCCGACGGATGTAAAGATGCAACCGAAAATGGCTTTAGCCAAAACAAATTAAAACATTTGGCTAAAGCCATTAAATATTTCCTTATCTATCCGTCGGCTAAAGCCAACGGCAATGAATTTGGCAGAAAATAATCCCCAAAAGAAACAACCATCTCGGCAGCATTCGCAGCCTAAATCACCTGTAACTATTCCATAAACCAATAACAATGGAATTAGTATCTTTGCCCCACAAAAAAAAATATAATAATGGAAACAATAACCTTCCCTGATTTAATATCAGTAAAAGCAATTGAGCCTTATATTCTATGGGTTGAATATTCGGATGGAACATCTGGTAAGGTGGACTTGTCTCACCTTGCAGGGCGTGGCGTATTTGAATATTGGAATCAAATAGATAATTTTAATAAAGTACGTATCGGTAAAGAAACCGGAGCATTAGAATGGAATGATGAAATAGATATTTGCCCCGATAGTGTTTATCTTGATTTGAAACAAAAAACCTTTGAAGATTATGCACAAGATAAGTAGTTTCTATGGCATCATCATAATGATGTTTTATAATGAGCATAATCCGCCCCACTTTCATGTAAAGTACGGGGAATATAAGGCGCAGATAAGAATTTCCGACTTAGGTATAATTGAAGGGAAGTTGCCTGCAAGAACGCTGGGCTTAGTTGTTGAATGGGCTGCCAATCATAAAGAGGAACTGTTGGAAAATTAGAACCGTGCAAGGAATAATGAGAAAATTCAAGACATAGAGCCATTGCTTTAAAAGCATTTTTAATTCATTAATTGCAATTATATTTTTCTACACCTATATATTAAAGGTAATAAACCCCATCAGGGTTAGATATTGGCAGAAAATAATCCCCAAAAGAAACAACCATCTCAGCAGCATTCGCAGCCTTCATCCTACATTTCTATTCTATAAATAGAAGCAACCCCAGCATTCTTTCCATTCCTATATAGTATAGATAAAAAGTTCAAAAGGAATGCAGATGGCTTTTGATGCCATTGCCCCCTAAAGAAGGTTTTGTAATTTTGTACTTTAATTAATAAATATATAATATTATGGATTTAAATTTGAGTCACGGAAAAAGAAAAAAACTGATGGAGAAAATCTCTAAAGTTGAATGCCTTGAAGGCAATGGTACTGGGGTAATAGCGGGAGTAGCAATCATTCTTGCTGTAGTAAAAATTGTTGACGGTGTTAACAAAGCTAAATTGAAAAAGAAAAGTGCGTCAGAGAAAAACCCTGCGCCTGTGGTAAAAAGAAAACCTTTGGTAAGCGCAAAGAATGCGAAGATAGCAGCAAAGAAGGAAGCTGATGCCGCAAAAGCCGCTGAAGAAGAAACAGAGGAAGAGGAAGATGATGACAGCATTCCGGAGGCATTCACCGATGCCATGAAGAAAGCCATCATAAAAGAAACTAAGGATAAATTATCTAAAATTACATTGACAGTAGCCCCGGAGGATTATGAAAGGGTGATGGCATCATTGGGTATTTCAGAAATGAATCCCGGGCAATTATGTAATTATGCCATAGATAAGTTTACGCGCATCACTGCAATAACTCCATTAATTGCATGTGCTCCGACTGTTACAGAAATGACGTTGGTTTATACACCGCTATTAGCATTGGCATCTGTAGGAAGGGGATATATGTCCACACCAGACAGAACTACGATGAAAACATTGAAAAGAACCTTGAACGGAATGCTTCAGGATAATGCAAACTCCTGTGCTGTAGCGTGTAATGGTAATAAAGCTTTGTTTCAATTAACAGGTTATGGAACAAGGAAAACATACACCAAGCAAACCGGTAAATTGCCAGCTTGTGATGCCAAGACCAATAATAAAAAGGGTGCGGGAAACATGGGCATTAGCTGTATTCCTATTGCAGGAGCACAGAATTACAGGTTGTATTTTGGTACTACAGCAGAATATGATGAAACCTGGGAATCTGTTGTCGGACCTTCACGCCAGATATTAGAAGGATTAGAGAAAGGTGTTGCCTATTATTTCATCATGGTCGCAATAGGACCCACTGGCGAAGGGGAATGGATGTCACCTATTAAGAGATCAGTTCCAAATGCATAAGGAAGAGGAATAGAAAAAGGTAAATTTATATTATTATTCAGCCACGAATGCCACGAAATAATAACTCAATTCGTGAAATTCGTGGCTTCGCTTTTTGATACCGATAATATATATATCTTTGCACCCTTATAAGAAATAAAACAGATTATGAATTTTGAATTGAATGAGGAGCATCTGATGATACAAAAGGCTGCAAGAGACTTTGCACAGAATGAATTGCTTCCCGGTGTGATAGAAAGAGACGAACATCAAAAATTTCCAAAAGAACAAGTAAAGAAGTTAGGAGAATTAGGCTTCCTTGGCATGATGGTAGATCCGAAATATGGCGGTGGCGGAATGGATTGCATATCTTATGTATTGGCGATGGAAGAGATATCAAAGGTAGATGCATCGGCTTCGGTGGTCATGTCGGTAAATAATTCTTTGGTATGCTGGGGCTTGGAGACTTTTGGTAATGAAGAACAGAAACAGAAATATCTGATACCATTAGCAAAAGGAGAGATAATTGGAGCCTTCTGTCTTTCGGAACCGGAAGCAGGCTCCGATGCTACTTCACAACGCACTACAGCCATAGACATGGGCGACCATTACTTATTGAACGGAACCAAGAACTGGATAACGAATGGTAACACTGCATCTGTTTATCTGGTAATGGCTCAAACTGATGTGAAGAAAGGACATAAAGGAATCAATGCCCTGATAGTAGAAAAAGGAATGCCCGGCTTTGTAGTCGGACCGAAGGAAAATAAGATGGGAATAAGAGGATCGGATACTCATTCCTTAATGTTCACAGATGTGAAAGTTCCTAAAGAAAATCGAATAGGAGAGGATGGCTTCGGATTTAAGTTTGCAATGAAGACATTGTCAGGCGGTAGAATTGGAATTGCATCACAAGCATTAGGAATTGCTTCAGGAGCTTATGAATTAGCAGTAAAATATGCCAAACAAAGAAAAGCATTCGGCACAGAGATTGCCAATCATCAGGCAATCCAATTCAAATTAGCCGATATGGCAACGGAGATAGAAGCAGCAAGGTTACTTTGTTTAAAGGCTGCATGGTTAAAAGACCAGCATTTGGATTATGATTTGGCAAGTTCTATGGCGAAGTTATTTTCTTCTAAGGTAGCAATGGATACTACCATAGAAGCTGTTCAGGTTCATGGAGGATATGGTTATGTGAAAGAATATCATGTTGAGAGATTGATGCGCGATGCAAAGATAACCCAACTTTATGAAGGTACTTCAGAGATTCAGAAGATAGTTATATCACGGTTTATACTAAAGGGTTAGGAGTTGTCTTTACTTTTAATTTTGTTAGTTTTGCCCGCACTTATTAAAAATCTATTAAGACGTTCAACCATGAACAAGTTTTCTGTTTTATTCTGCCTGTTTATTCTGATAATAGCATCCTGCACTCCTGTAAAGAAGATTATTTACTTTCAGGAAGGAAGGAAGAATATTGTAGATTCGTCTAAGGTGAAAATTGTTGTAGATACGACAAAGAATAAATTTGCTCCTGATACCACTAATAATAAGTTTGAACTGAAGATTTATCCGGGAGCTATATTAGCGATAACTGTCTTTACAACCAATGCAGAAGCAATAGCTTACTTTACTCCTATTGGTCCTATTCCTGCAGACCCTCGTTCGGGATATGAAAGGGGATATGTCATTGATGTTAATGGGAATACGAATATTCCATTAATCGGTGCAATAAATTTAAGTGGATTGACATTGATTCAGTCTCAAGATACGATTACTCAACGCCTTAAGGTTTATGTTGAAGATGCAATAGTGAATGTAAAGTTGTTAAGTTTTAAATTTGTGGTTCTTGGGGAAGTAAATAAGCCCGGACAGTATTTTGTTAATCAGGAAAAGATAACTTTCTCGGAAGCTCTTGGTGTGGCAGGAGACCTTACTCCTTATGGTCGAAGAACAAATATTAAATTGATAAGGTATTCAGGAAATAAACCGATCATCTATAATATTGACTTGACCACAACACAGGCTCTTTCGCCGGAGTTTATGTATGTTTTTCCAGACGATTTGATATATGTAGAACCTGTTAAAAGAAAAAATTTCTTAACAGAGGCTCCTATAATTTCCATATTCACCGGTGTAATATCAACAGGCATCGTTCTATTAAGTTTTTTACTCACAAAGAAATAGACGCATTTAATGGATAATTTAGATATTCCAGTTCCTTCTTCGGGTGATGAAATTGATATAAAGTCCCTGATAAATAAATTCAAACAGAAGTGGCATTATTTCTTAATATCAATTGTCTTTTTTGTTCTTGCGGCTTTCATTTATTTGAAGGTAACATTGCCAGTTTATGAAACGACTTCAAGCATATTAATCAAGCAGCCACAAGTTGATCCTACCCAGCAGGGATTGCAGAATGTAGTGTCTGGTGATTTCTTTGGAAGCCCCAGTACTATCTCTACAGAAATAGGAATTATTAATTCTCGTACTGTAGTTATGGCTGCCATCAAAAAATTGAATCTTGAAAATTCTTATTGGGCATCCAAGAACTTTATTTATTATCCATTATACAAAGAAAAAATTCCATTCAGAGTAAAGGTAAAGGATATTAAAAAACCAATCTATGACAGCAAATTTCACCTTGAACTGATTGATGAGAATACCTTTGAACTAACATGCAGTATTGATAAACCAGAGCTTGCAGACTTTGAGTATGATAAGATTCATAAGTTCGGGGAGAATATAGTTTGTCCCCAGTTTTCAATAGTAATTAACCGAGTTGATTCGGTTAAGTTGGAAGAAGAGAAATATAAGTTTGTCATCAATGATACCAACACTTTGATTACAGCATTCCTAACTGAAATAACCGTTGCTTCCTTAGACAAGGATGCAAATATCGCTGTCCTCACGATGGATGACAATCTTTATGAAAGAGGGGCTGATTTCCTGAATGCAATGTCTGTAGCTTATCTCGGAATGGATGTTAAGGACAAGACAGAAACTGCTAACCTGACCTTGAAGTTTGTGGATGATCAATTAGAAAAGACAAGCGGAATTTTATCCCAGGTAGAAAACGAATTGCAGGCTTTTAAAGAACAAAAAGGAATCATTGATATTTCCTCGGAGGAGCAAGCCGGATTAGATAGAGTTACCGCTCTTGACGAAGATAAAGCCAAAATGACTATCGAATTAAAGTCCCTGGATTATATTTCTGATTATGTAAAAAAGAATAAAAATCTGGAAAACTTAGCCCCGTCGGTCTATGGCACTGATGATGCGCTCTTGATTTCATTAGTTGAGAAATTACAGGAACTTCAGAACAAAAAGAAAAGCCTTTCTTATGGCACAAAAATAAAAACCCCTGCCATAAAAATGGTTGACAGTGAAATCGAAGATGTCAAAAATTCTTTGATAGAAAACCTTCAGACCATTCGCAATAAATTAAAGGTG
The DNA here is from genome assembly GCA_013288905.1 of Bacteroidota bacterium. Lineage (GTDB taxonomy): Bacteria > Bacteroidota > Bacteroidia > AKYH767-A > JABDAW01 > JABDAW01. The sequence goes on from JABDAW010000070.1 coordinate 6,281, forward strand.
GCTTTGAGAGAACAGAATGATCAGATTGAAGAGTATGAAGATAAATTCCGAAAGATGCCCGCCATCGAAAAGGAATTAGTCACTATTCAAAGGCAATTTGACGTGAATCAAAACATCTATGTCTTCCTTCTTCAAAAGAAAGCCGAGACCCAGATAGCAAGGGCTACGGTCATTTCGGACAATAAGGTTTTGGACTATGCAACCTCTGATATTCTTCATCCTGTCTCTCCCAAAAAGACGATTGTGGCGGTGCTTACTTTGCTATTTGCTTTGCTGGTGCCTTCCATGATTGTGATTATGAAAACCTATTTCACTACGACTATTTTTAATCGTGATGAATTGGCGAATGCTACTAAAATTCCAGTCATAGGAGTCATCGGACATCTTACCAAAGGAACTAATCTTGTGGTTCTTCAAAAGCCAAAGTCCTCTATTTCCGAGGCTTTCCGGTCTATCAGAACCAATCTTCAATTTTTCACTTCCAACGAAACCAAAAAGGTAATCCTCATCACTTCTTCGGTCGGCGGCGAAGGGAAATCCTTCTGTTCACTCAACCTTGCATCCTCTTTGGCTATTCAAAATAACAAGGTAATTATCCTTGGCATGGATTTGCGCAAGCCTAAGCTCTTCCAGGATTTTGAATTGGATAATTCTGTCGGCGTCAGTTCCTATTTAATCGGTCAATCTACCGCCGAACAAATTATTCAAAAGACTTTTATCGAGACTCTTGATATTATTTCTGCGGGTCCGATTCCCCCAAATCCTTCCGAACTTATTTCCAAGCCGGAGTTGCTTCAATTGATAGAAAATCTTAAAAAATCTTATGATTATATCGTCATTGATACCCCGCCTCTCGGTATTGTCGCCGATGCTTTAATCATGATGAAAGTCTCTGATATCAATGTTTATATCGTTCGCGAAGGCTATACCAGGCGGGAATATCTTGGCACCATCAATGAATTATACCGCGAAGGAAAAGTCAAAAATGTCAGCGTTATTTTGAATGATACCGGCAAAAATGCCAAGTATGGCTACGGCTATAAATATGGATATACTTATGGCGGCTACGGATATGGTTATGGCTATGGTTACGGGTATGGATATGGCTACGGTTATTATGAGGAAGAAACAAATCGCAAGAAACCATTATTGAAACGCCTCTTTTCTTTTGCTAAAAAGAAGAAAAAGGGAGGTGATGATTAAAAACTTGCTTGAGTAAGTTTCTCGCTTCTGTCGTATTTATACACCATAATTTATTATTTCATAAGTATGAATTTTGAAATTAGCTTCCAAAATCTTGGGATTTTACAACTGTTTGGCGGAAAAAAACTACTGTTTGGTGAGACCAGACAACTAACTGCCGCCAGCAGTTTACTGTTTGGTGTGACCAGTTTACTGTTTGGTAAAAAAAAACTACAGGATGGTGTCGCCAAACAACTGTTTGGTGAGACCAGTTTACTGTTTGGTGAGAATAAACAGTTGTTTATTGCCACCAGATGGAGCCTAAAAATCGCTCTCTCCTATTTAAAAACGACAAAAATGAGGCTTTTGCAAGAATTTATAAATTTGCAATCTCAAGGAGTACCGATAAAATCCATTTAAAACCTTATATATTTTTAATTACCCATAACTGAATTCAGTATTAAATAAAACGTAATGGTCTTGCATAATAAATTAAACAAAGAAGAATTAAAGAAAAAACTTCAGGAAGAAGATTTTAAGAGAATAACGCTGTCTTTTTATCGGTATGTAATAATTGATAATCCTGATGAGCTTCGCGATGCGCTTTATAAGCATTGGAATGAATTGAATGTTTTGGGTAGAATTTATCTGGCGAATGAAGGAATCAATGCTCAATTAAGTGTGCCCGAAAGCAACTTCGATGCCTTCAAAAACCATCTTTATTCTTTGGAATTATTCAAGAATGTACCTTTCAAAATTGCTGTCGAAGATGATGGAAAATCTTTCTATAAATTGATAGTGAGGGTGAAGAATAAAATTGTTGCCGATGGCTTGAATGATGAATCATTTGATGTCACGAATGTCGGGAATCACTTGACAGCAAAGGAATTCAATGATGCCATCGCCAGCCCTGATACCGTCCTGGTTGACATGAGAAATCATTATGAAAGTGAAGTTGGCAAGTTTGAAGGAGCCATAACTCCCGATGCCGATACCTTCAAGCAAGAGTTGCCGATGGTTCTTGATTTAATAAAAGATAAGAAGGATAAAAAGCTGGTGCTTTATTGCACCGGAGGCATCCGATGTGAGAAGGCAAGTGCCTATTTTAAGCATCAGGGTTTCAAGGATGTCAACCAGCTTTATGGTGGAATAATAGATTATGCCCGCCAGATAAAAGCGGAGGGTCTTGAATCAAAATTTATTGGGAAGAACTTTGTCTTTGATGAACGTATGGGTGAACGAATCTCTGAAGAAATAATCAGCGTCTGTCATCAATGTGGCAAACCTTCCGACCGCCATGTGAATTGTGCAAATGATGACTGTCATCTCCTCTTTATTCAATGTGAGGAATGTGGCGAAAGCATGGAAGGCTGCTGCTCTATCGAATGTAAGGACATCACTCATCTCCCCATCGAAGAGCAAAGAAGACTTCGCAAAGGACATAAAAAAGAGAAGGCTCATGCAGTTTATAATAAGCGTCTGCGCCCTAATCTTCGGGAGTTGATTTTGAATGGGGAAATAAATATTTCTAAAGATAAATCTTAATATTTCAAAATGAAAAATAGCATCAAATTTCTTGTTGTTGTTTTATGTTTAATCTCAACAACTGTCAGCCACGGGCAGAGCTTCCAGAAGCATGATATGTTTCTGGATTTAGGTTTCGGGCTTGGCATTTATAACACCACCTTTTATAATTACAATAATGATTCGACTAAGAGAGGAAAGGCAGGAAGCATCATCATTCCGCTTACCTTTGAATACGCCATCGGCAATCGCATTGGTATCGGTGTGCAATTAGTTACACAATCATTTTTAACCTCTACGGACTCTTCAACAAATGCCAAACCTTCTGTCCATAGCGGGGAATTAAATCTCTTTGGCAATTATCATTTTGTACGCTCCGAACATGTTGATTTAGCTGTAGGTTTGACAATAGGCGGTTCCAATTTTACTTATAACACGAACGATTCAAATGGCGGGACATTAACAGCCGGAGGTCCTTATGTTGATATTCATTTCGGCGCGCGATTTCTTTTCGGAAAACATCTCGGAATGATTGCCAGCCTTCGCTTCCCGACGATTACCTACATACAAGGATTGGCTTCTGATAATCTCGGTGATGAATTCAATTTTGATCTCAAATTCAAAGGGACAGTCATCGGCACCGGAATTACTTATAAGTTCTAAAGGGTATAGGGGAATAGGGTATAAAGGTATAGAGGAATAAAGGCATAGGATTTAATCTTTATACCTTTATTCCTCTATACCTTTATACCCTATACCTTTATTCCCCTTCACCTTTATTCCTTTCAAACTCATTCTTCCATGACTTTTGTAATTTTGCCCCATAAATATTTTTAAATGTCTTCAAATATCAAATATATCTTCGTTACCGGTGGTGTTACATCGTCCTTAGGAAAGGGAATTATTTCCGCGTCATTAGCCAAGTTGCTGCAATCACGAGGCTACACGGTTACAATTCAAAAGTTAGATCCATACATCAATGTTGATCCCGGAACTTTGAATCCTTATGAGCATGGCGAATGCTATGTTACCAATGATGGTGCCGAAACTGATTTAGACCTTGGGCATTACGAGCGTTTCCTGAATGTTCCGACCTCTCAAGCCAATAATATTACTACTGGAAGAATCTATCAAACCGTCATTACCAAAGAGCGTGAAGGTGCTTATCTCGGCAAGACTGTCCAGGTAATTCCGCACATCACCGATGAAATAAAAAGGTGTGTGAAGCTCCTTGGCGAGACCGGAGAATTTGAAATAGTAATCACAGAAATCGGTGGCACAGTTGGCGATATAGAATCCCTCCCATACATCGAAGCCGTGCGTCAGATGAAGTGGGAAATGGGTCATAATTGCATGGTTATTCATCTCACATTAATCCCATATCTGACGGCTGCCGGTGAATTAAAAACCAAGCCTACCCAGCACTCTGTGAAGATGTTGCTGGAGTATGGAATCCAGCCGGATGTCCTGGTATGCCGCACCGAACATCATCTTTCAAAAGAGATTAAAAGGAAGATAGCTTTGTTCTGCAATGTCCAAACCAATGCTGTCATCGAATCTATGGATGCCGCCTCGATTTATGATGTGCCTTTGCTGATGATGCAGGAGCAATTAGATAAAGTGGTTCTTCAGAAATTGAAACTTCCCCTGAAACAAGATCCCGATATGGAACAATGGAAGGAGTTCCTTGGCAAATTAAAGAACCCTACTACCTATATCACCATCGGTTTGATTGGGAAATATATCGAGCTTAAAGATGCTTATAAATCTATTGCCGAAGCCATCATTCATGCAGGTGTCGCCAATGAATGCAAAGTGAATGTGAAATGGATTCATTCCGAAAAAATCAATGATGAAAATGTCCAGGAATTACTTGGCACCTTGAAAGGAATCATCGTTGCTCCCGGCTTTGGTGACAGAGGTATTGAAGGAAAGATAACAGCTATTAAGTTTGCTCGTGAAAACAAGATTCCTTTCCTTGGCATCTGTCTTGGAATGCAATGTGCGGTTATTGAATTCGCCCGCAATGTCCTCGGTTTCAAGGATGCCCATTCCACAGAAATGAATGCTGCTACGAAGCATCCCGTCATTGATTTTATGGAAGAACAAAAGAAGATTACTGCCAAGGGCGGCACCATGCGTCTCGGTCTTTACCCATGCAAAATCACTAAGGGCAGCAAGGCTTTCAGCATTTATGGCAAGGGAAATATCAACGAGCGTCATCGGCATCGTTATGAATTCAATAATAAATTTCTCAACGATTTTGAAGCCAATGGAATGCTTGCCACAGGCATTAATACTGATACTGATTTAGTCGAAATCGTCGAGCTTAAAAACCATCCCTGGTTCGTCGGCGTGCAATATCATCCCGAATACAAAAGCACTGTCCTCAAGCCTCATCCGCTCTTCGTAAAGTTTATCAAGGCGGCGATGGATTATTCCAAATAGCATACAAGCAAAGATTTCATTGAAAATTTTTGATTCTCCAAAGGATAGTACCTCCTCTGTTAACAATTCTTTTTTCACATATTTTCTTTTCTTTGCACTCCTTAAAAATATTAATAAATGAATAAGATAATCTTAATACTTCTTGCTATTGCATTAATGACTGATGTCGAAGCACAGGATTTAAAAACGAATCACAAAGACAGTCATTATGAATTCACGGTAACGAAAGAATTTCAAAGTACCGATGTGAAAAATCAAAACAAATCCGGTACTTGCTGGACATACAGTACCGAGTCTTTTATCGAGAGTGAACTCTTGAGAATGGGCAAGCCTAAGGTTGATTTGAGCGAGATGTGGATTGTCAGGAATGCTTATGCAGACAGGGCTATCAACTATGTTCGCCGTCAAGGACATGCACAGTTTGCAGAAGGTGGCGAGCCTCATGATGTTTTAAACGTGATCCGGAAATATGGCTTGGTTCCTGAGACTGCATATCCTGGTGCGAATGAAAAACCGAATCATGTGGAGATGGATGCCGTCCTGAAAGCATACCTTGATGCCGTCATCAAGCAATCTATTTTAAGTGATCATTGGCTGGATGGTTTTAATGGAATTCTGGATGCTTATCTTGGTAAGAGACCAGAGAGTTTTACTTACGATGGCAAGACTTTTACCCCAATGTCTTTTGCTCAATACCTTGGCATCAATCCGGATGATTATATTGAATTTTCTTCCTTCACACATCATCCTTTTTACAAACCTTTTATTATAGAAGTTGCTGATAATTGGGATAATGGTTTTGTATATAATTTACCTCTTGCAGAATTCACCGAAGTAGCCGAAAACAGTGCAGAGAAAGGTTATTCCATAGAGTGGGCTACTGACATGAGCGAGAAGACTTTTTCATTCAAGAATGGAATCGCTATTTGGCCCGACACGCTCTGGGAAGATATGGGTAAAAAAATGCAGGATTCTATCTTTAATTATCCGGTAAAGCAGATGGTTATCACCCAGGAAATGCGTCAGAAAGCATTTGATAATTTAACCACTACGGATGATCATGGAATGCATATCATTGGCACTGCAAAGGATCAAACTGGCGCGCCATATTTCCTTGTGAAGAACTCATGGGGCACTGAAAAGAATGATTTGAAAGGATATTTATACGTTTCTATTCCATACTTCCAACTAAAGACGACTTGTATTATGGTGAATAAAAATGCCGTACCAAAAGAAATTATGAAGAAAATTGGATTGAAATAGTAACAATTAAATACCTTAGAGAATATCCTTTATTTTGTCAATCTTTCTGTTTTATGGCTAAATAAGTTTTTTTTTCATTAGACTTCTTTCATAATTGTATTATTAAAAATTTGATGAAAATCCCAGAGGGACGGACTTTTGGTAGTAAATTTTTCTTGATAAGAACTAAGTCCCAAAGGGACGGGCTTATTGGTAGTAAGATAATTTGAATAAAAATTAAGTTCCAAAGGGACGACCTTTCCATTTCTTATTAGTTATTTATCAAAAGGTCGTCCCTTTGGGACTTTTGTGTATCCCTTTAATCTCATATTTTTACCATAAGGACGTCTCTTTGGGGACTTAAATATGA
>JABDAW010000071.1 GCA_013288905.1 Bacteroidota bacterium
GGATATGGTTATGAATTCTCTGGACTAAGTTATGAAGAATTAAAAGCAGGTTCTTTGACCAGCCTGATCTTCCTGTTTTCATTGACCTTTGTCTTTTTGTTTCTTGCTGCATTATATGAGAGCTGGTCAGTGCCGTTTTCAGTGATGCTCTCTGTTCCAATAGGGGCTTTTGGAGCTATACTAACCCTCACTTTTATTCCAAGTCTAAGTGATAATGTCTATGCGCAGATAGGCTTGATTACTCTGATAGGATTGGCAGCCAAGAATGCCATCCTGATAGTAGAATATGCCAAAGTAAGGGTTGATCGAGGCGAAGAGTTGATTCAATCAACATTAGATGCTGTAACCCTTCGTCTCCGCCCGATTGTGATGACATCAATGGCTTTTATTCTTGGTGTAATGCCATTAGTATTAGCAACAGGTGCAGGTGCTGTAGCCCGCAGAACTATTGGCTTCACAGTATTAGGAGGTATGATAGCTGCCTCGTCTATTGCTATCTTCATAGTACCTGTTCTATTTGTGGTAATAGTAAAGATTGCTTATGGAAAAAAGCAACTGGAATACCTTGCAGCACATAAGGAGGAGCTAACTGCAAAAGATAATAATGAGGGGCATTAATAACTCTTTCCCTGATTGTTTTATATGTGATTGTTATAGATAATGGACTTTAAATTATTCGATTCTTTAAGGATATAATTACCAATGATTTCAGATACTTTTATACGAAGACCGGTTACTGCCATTGTCATATCGCTGGTAATAGTTATTCTTGGTACCATCTGTATTTTTAATCTACCCATTAATCAATATCCATATATCACACCGCCTTCAATTTCGGTGGCTGGAAGCTATACAGGTGCCGATGCTATAACGGTGGAGCAAACAGTTGCTACTCCTATTGAAGAGGCGATTAATGGGACTCCGGGAATGGAATATATTCAAAGTAACAGTACCAGTTCAGGGCAAATATCTGTCAATACAACCTTTAAAGTAGGGACTAATGTTGATGTTGCCTTACTTGATGTCCAAAACAGAGTAGGTATTGCTACACCTCTGTTACCTTCAACAGTAAGCAGGCTGGGGCTTACGGTGCGTGCACGTTATACTAGTATTTTGATGATGGCTGCCCTTTATTCTCCAGGAGGAACTCATAATATCACGTTCCTTGACAACTATGCTAATATCTATTTAATGGATGCTTTATTGCGTGTGCCGGGGGTTGGGGATATAAATGTTCGAACAGATAATTTCAGCATGAGGGTATGGATGGACCCTGATAAAATGGCATCCTATTCCTTGACTCCAAAAGATGTTATTAATGCCTTGAATGAACAAAACGTTCAGGTAGCAGCGGGATCGGTTGGGGCACCTCCTCAAGAAACTTCTCAATCTTTTGAATTAAGTGTGATGGTAAATGGTCGAATGAATAAGGCAGAAGACTTTGAAAAGGTGATTGTAAAAACCAATCCCACAACCGGTGAAATGGTTTATCTTAAAGATATTGCAAGGGTACAATTAGGTAAATTCACATACTCAAGCAACTCTTATGTTGATGGATTAAGAGCCGCCTATCTCCTGATTTATCAGGCTCCCGGAAGTAATGCTATGGATGTTGCCAAAGGTGTTTATGCCAAACTTGAAGAACTCAAGAAAACTTTCCCTGAAGATGTAGAATATAAAGTTCCTTTTGAAGCGGTTACCATTGTGAAAGTTTCTATGGATGAAGTGGAGCAAACATTGCTTATTGCTCTTGGTCTTGTGGTCCTTGTAGTCTTTCTTTTTCTTCAGAACTGGCGAACTACTCTGATTCCTGTTCTTGCTATTCCAGTTTCTATTGTAGGTACATTCATCTTTTTTATTCCTTTTGGTTTCACAATTAATACCCTGACCATGTTTGGTTTTGTATTGGCGATTGGTATTGTTGTGGATGATGCTATTATAGTTGTGGAGGCAGTCCAGCATTATATTGATGTTGAAAAATTATCTCCAAAGGAAGCAACATCTCGCGCCATGAAAGACATCACCGCACCTGTAATTGCGGTTGCACTAATATTAGCTTCAGTCTTTGTTCCTGTAGGTTTTATTCCGGGAATCGTAGGTCGTTTATATCAACAATTTGCTATAACAATTGCTGTATCTATCATGATTTCAGCATTCGTAGCATTATCATTGACGCCAGCATTATGTACGCTACTTCTCAAGCCTCATGTCATCAACGAAAAGTCAAGAGGTATAGACAGGTTCTTTTATTGGTTTAACAAGAGATTTAGTTGGCTTACTGATAAGTATTCCAATGGTGTTAAGCACGGCATTAATCAATCTAAATATGTCATCATAATATTGATCTGCATTGGGGTAGCAACTTTCTTCTTATTTAAGAATAAAGCTGCAGGTTTTATCCCTAATGAAGACTTGGGGCGTGTTATGATTACTTACGAATTACCCGAAGCATCATCTACTACTCAGTCGGTTGATCTTATTACAAAATTAATGAAAGTTGTGGGAGAAACACCCGGCGTTCTGCATTATGCTGCATTGTCCGGGCTGAACATTAATACAGGTGGAGTAAAATCTAACAGTGGTACTATGTTTTGTCAGCTTAAACCTTGGAGTGAACGGAGTGAGGAAAGTACCCAGGTTCCTGGAATTATTGATGAAATTTATAAAAGAATTGGAAAAGCTGGAATAAAAAATGCAAAAGTAGTAGTGATGCAACCCGCGCCAATCCCCGGCATCGGTCAATCAGCAGGATTCAGTATTCAAATTGAGCAAAGAAATTCTACCGATGATTTAAGAACCTTTGAAAAGAACGTAAATAAATTTGTTGCTGAGGCGAATAAAAATCCATCCATATCTCGTGCTGTTACTTATTTTAATGCCCATACCCCAAGTATTAATCTCACTGTTGACAGGGAGAAATGCAAGAAGATGGGAGTCAGTATAGGTGATGTATTTACAACTATTCAATCTTTTATGGGAAGCTCGTATGTCAATGATTTCACATTATACAATCGCACATTCCATGTAGTTATTCAAGCTGATACTGTCTATAGAAGGCTTGTTTCAGATATAGATAAATTTTATGTGAGAAATAGTGCTGGTGAAATGCTTCCTATAAAATCCTTCATCCATTATTCTCCTATAGAAACTGCATCCATCCTTCCGCATTTTAATATCTTCAGGTGTGCTGAGGTGGATGGTGGTTCTCCCCAAGGTATTAGCACAGGACAATCAATCGAAGCCCTTAAAGAAATCGCGGCAAGGGTTTTACCTGTAGGATATGGTTATGAGTTTTCAGGTTTGAGTTATGAAGAGATCGTTGCAGGAGGCCAAACAATATATATATTTATCTTTTGCCTGATATTTGTTTTTCTTTTTCTGGCAGCATTATATGAAAGCTGGTCTGTACCTTTTGCGGTGATGCTTGCCGTGCCTATTGGCGGTTTCGGAGCTATCCTTACTTTGACTTTCTTGCCAAATATCAGTAACAATGTCTATGCGCAAATCGGATTAATAACATTGATTGGGCTTGCTGCCAAAAACGCCATTCTTATTGTTGAATACGCAAAAGTAAGAGTTGATAAAGGCGAAGAATTGATACAATCAACAATTGATGCTGTGCGCCTGCGTTTACGTCCCATTATTATGACTTCCCTAGCTTTTATTTTCGGAGTGATGCCTTTAGTATTAGCCTCTGGAGCTGGTGCTGTATCCCGCCAAACCATCGGTTATACAGTATTTGGAGGAATGATTGCCGCTTCATCTATTGCCATATTTATCGTTCCTGTTTTATTTGTTGTAATTATCAGGATCGCTTATGGCAAGAAACAACTTGCCTACCTTGCTGAACATCAGGAGGAATTATCCGCAGAAAGCTGATGATCTGAAATAGAATATGTGTTGATTAAAACTCCAATTCCTTTTTCCTAGTTTCCGTACTAACTATTAAAAACGTTAAGAGCACCTTGATCCACAAATTGTACCCGACTTTGGAATAAGTTAGTTTAGCTTTTCACTATTAGAGGGAATAAAAAAGAAGTTCAATGACCTGTGAACAGTGGGATTATAAACCTCCAGCCTGCCGGAAATCAAAACCTTTATTTCATAATTAAAACTACGGATCAACTCGAGGCATTTTCGACGATGATCATTCTCCCATAGTTCGCAATAGATGATCGGACGGTGCTTTAGAATGGTTTCCTTAGCCCCTTCAAAGACCCAGAATTCATAGTTCTCAGCATCAATTTTTATAGCAGTAATCGGTTTGGTAAGATTCCTTATTTCTTCAATACTATCAATGCGATGAATGGGCACTTTATATCGATCACCATCATTATACTTTTCTATCGCAGGGTCAATGACATGGCTCAACCCCTGCATCCTGACATTATCCAAAACAGGCATCACCATTTCTATTTCACCCTCAGAATTTCCAAGGGCATATTCAAATATTGTCACATTCTTCAGACAAAAGAATCTGACAATTTTTTTTAAACTCTTAATGTTTTCAAGTACAGGCTCAAACGCAAATATTTCAGAATCTTTAATCTCCTTGGCAAAGTGTACCGTCATGATACCGATGTTAGCTCCGATGTCTAAAATTATTCCTTCCGAAGGAATCAATTTCAGGAAATAAATAAAGTCGCCCTCTTTCTTATCCCATCTCAAAGTATGCACCTTAAACCAAGAAAAAAGCACCAGATAATTATCAAATCCTAATATCCCTTGAAGGATGCGTTTAATGAATGATTTCATCTATTTCTTTCGTAAAACCTTATAGGAAAAAATGACCTCAAATGTCAAATAGAAAAGGTAAAGAATCAAGAAAGTAACTATAAATGGCATCGCCTGATTTCTATTGATCAAAGCATAAGCAATAATAATGATCACATATCCGAAAAGTTTGAGCGTTGTCGCAGCAAGGTAATATCGGAAGAAGAGTTTGGGATCACCCTTGCAAGATTTGATTAATCCATAATGAAAAGCGAAAGTGGTCAATACAAAGAATATTAAAACAAACCAGAATAAAGGATGAAAGTAATCCTTTAAATAAGACATCCCAAGCACATACCCTGCGATAGCAATGATGATAGAATAGATTAACAAAAACTTGATGAATCCTGATAATTCTTTAAGCATCTCGGCTAATTATTTAAGGAAGTCTTTAATGGAAATATAAATCGCCAAAGCAACGGATAGAAGACTGAGCAAGATTGTAAAAACAGGGAATTTAATACCAATTAATTCATCCAGCTTTATGCCACCATAAGCGCCAAGACCTATGATAACAGCCATCTGAATGCCCATGCCTGAATAACGGGCATAAGAATTAAGCGGTTTTTTCTTTGACAGTGTTATTGCTTATTTTTTGGTCAACAGATTTGATGTCTTTTATTACTGGACCCATATTGCAGGAACCAGTAAAACTTGCACCACTCTCAACCACTAATTTACTTGAAAGAATATCTCCTGTAATTCTTGCTGAAGACTTCAGAAAAAGCATGTCCGAAACATTGGTTTTGCCCTTAACTGTACCGGAAATATCAGCATTCTGACAATTAATATCCCCTTCAATACTACCCGTAGATCCAATGACCACCTTTGCTTTTGATGTAACAGTACCAATCACAGTGCCATCAATTCTGATGTCACCATTAGATTTTACATCACCTTCAATTGTTGTACCTGCACCAATAAGGTTAATAGATGACGACGTTACTTCATTTGGTTTAGTCGCTTCCGGTTTGTTTTTGTCGAACATAATTTGTTGTTATTTGTATCTGAATAAATTTATTTGGACGGCAAAGATATAGAATTTGAAATTTAATTTCCTAATATAAAGGATAAATTATTTTGATTTAAGGTAATTGGAGGTAAAAAAAGCCATATATTTTGTAAGGTCCTTATCCCCATAAAAGATATTATAATTAGGGGCATCAATAAGGAATTGACTCATTTGGATGTTTTTATAATCCCCAAAGACTTCATCATTAGTAACAATCCCATTATAAAAATCCATACCTTTAGTATTGTCTCCAAACTCTTTGACAACAATAATTTGAGTATTTGCATCCAATAAAAAATTACTGACATCAAATGTTGAGTTACTATAATATTTAGATAAATAGCTCTGTACTTTTGTTTTGACCTTGATTGCCTCAACAGTCTTGTTTGGGAAAGTTACAACATAATATTGGGCTGAATCCGGATTGAAAGCATAAGGAATAGAATTATTGGTTTTTGTGCTGTCTTGACTTCCATTAGTATTGCCTTTTATCTTGTTAATATAATCCAATATCTGTTTTGCCTGAACACTTACAGAATCTTTTGGGTAATCCTGAACAATATTTTTTAAAGCCGTTTCAAAAACATTCAAATCCCTTGTCCTGCCTATTGACAAGGTTCTCAAATAATCAAACTTAGGCTTTAAAATATTCCCGGGAAATATAGAATCTGCTAAAAACTTCCTTTCTATAACCATTGGATATTTCCCGCCAAGATAGGCTTCATAAGTATTTTCATAATACTCATTCAACTTCTTTTCAGAGTTCTGGGCATCCTCGACTGCATTTGGATTTTTTATCAATCTGGCAAACTCACTTTCTGGATATTTGTTTAGAATTAAGTTCTTATAATAATCCGCCCGTTCCTGATTTTTTATTGTCAAATTGATGCGGTATAAATTATAATAAGTCGGCACCAAAAACTTATTATTCGGGAATCGTTTATCCAAAGTTTCAAATGCTTTTATAGCTTCGTTGTAGTCATTAAACTGCTCTTTGTAAATTAATCCGATAGTATAATATGCCTCAATAATCCTTCCATTAGACGCTTCCATCAATTTATCTGAAGTCGGAACATTCTTCATATACTTATCCCTCATGGCAGTAGCAGATTTTGTGCTGTCCTTTGAGTTAGTAGTATCTTTCACTTCGGCATCTGCAGATTCCAATTCATCGGCACCAGCTGCATTCAGATTACTTTGTTTGCTACTTCTTCTCCAGTCATCCTCATTCTTTCTGTTGCCCCATTTCTTCAAAAACTCTGAATACCCAAAACTGATTGTTGCCGGGTTGTAAAAATACCATCCGCCTGCACCAACATCTTTGTTTGGGTCCTTATTATTGTTTGTATTATTACTTAGAATAGTATTAGCATTTTTATCTTTCTCTTCTTTTTCCTTTCTCTTGGCTTCATCTTTTTCTTCTTTCTCTTTCGTTAAAATATCATCCACAAATTTATTTCTTTCAGCTTCAGACATCCCTGCCACCCTTTGAAGACTATCTTCATAAGCAATAATATTTAAGTTCTTGATGAGCTTAGTCAAGGTATTCCTTTTGTTTAATATAATAGGATAATCGGGATGATCCTTCGTCAAAAAAGTAATTGTACTGTCATAATACGTCTGTGCCGGTTTGTATTCTGGGCGATCAAAATAAATCTTCCCAAGTTCCAGATAAGACAATGCCTTTTGATTCGTATTCTTGAGACTTGCACCAATAGATTTATGTAAATAATCAATCGCTCCTTTAGTATTCCCCTCCTTAAGTTCGATGCCTGCTAGTGCATAATATATCTGATCAAGATAATCCGAATTCTTAATATCCTTAGCCATCTTTATAAGTTTCTTTTTAATCTTGTCACTGTTAGGCGAATTTGCCTGAGAGACAACAGCACTATTGATTTCTGCATTAAAATTCAACTCATAGGGAGCATTCATCCGCGTAACTTTATCATATAATTGTTCAGCCTTCATATTATCTCCTTGCTTCTGATAAATCTGTGCAAGAATAAAGGTAAGTCGCGCTCTGGTAGCTCGTTTCTTAGTGAATGAAATTGCCTTGGTCAAATCATTTACCGCCTTTTCATAATCCTTGGTCATCAAGTCATAATTCGCACAAGAAGAATAAAAATCAGCCTTCAATCGCTTTGGAAATGCAGGGTCATTCTTCAGGAAATCTATCATATTATCACTCTCACTGACATACGCCATTTCGTTATAAGTCTTCAGCATCATCAGGAAAGCATCATAGCGAATCTCATCCTTTCCATACCTGCCTCCCATAAATTGAAAAGTCTCCAAAGCATTGAAATATTCTCGCTTCATAAATCTGCATTTTCCGACCAGTAACCAATTCTTCGGAATCCATTTATTGTGCTCATGATAAGCCTTGCCAGACTTATCTTTAATATACATCGTCTGACGCTGAATGACCAATGATACACGCTTAATGGCATCATCCATCGCAGGATAAATCGCCTTCGCCTTATTCGCATCGCCATATTGATAGACTGACAATATCCGGTCATATTTATCCTCATGCGACTTTGCCAACTGGGCTACTCCGTCATTATATTTGTTTTCAGCATTCCAGTAACCATTATAATGCGCCAACACTCCGTGATAAGTCCTGCTAACAAGATTATTCTTCTTGACAGAACACCCTGCTACAATTATCATCACCATCAAAATGGCAGCTACTCTTTTTATATACATACTTATCTTATTCAAAGGCTATTTATTTCTATAGGAGATATTTAACTCCAAGTCGGCAAAAATATTTTATTTTTTGGAATAAATTGCAATTTGAAGAAAAAATCTTGATGAACCCGACTATTTAATTTGCTTAACCAAGTTGACATAATCAAATTATCCGTTAAATTTTTTTATATCTCTTAGACTTTTCAGAATAATATTTGGAATTCGCAGTATCACCCATATTGCCATAAGTAAAACCCAAAAGTTCATTGGTTTGATAGTTTGTCGAATCTATTTCTAATGCCTTAGTAAAATTTTCTAATGCATTAGGATATTGTTTCAAATTGTAATAAGCACAACCTAAATTCAACAAAGAGTTTTCACTTTTAGGATATAGATGCAAGGATTTTTGAAACAGCGGAATTGATTGTTCATACTTGCTCTGCTTCAAAAGTGCCACACCTTTGTTTTCGTATGAAATGAAATTATCAGGAGAAACTTTTATTGATGAATCAATATAAATTATCGCCTTATCAAGTTGCCCGGCATTCAAATAAGCCTGCCCTAAATCATTAAGCATTTTTCCATCCGGATTGACGTAATTATTCAATGCTTTTTCAAAATTCGCCAAAGCATCAGGACTATTTCCCTTTTGGCTATATGCTATTCCTAAATAATAATAGGCATCTCTAAAAGTTGGCAAGATAGCAACTGCCTTTGTTAATTCAACAATTGCCTTTTCTAAATAATTATTTTTAGCCTGCGGATCTTTTTCATTTTGATATAAATTTTGCAACAATTCATGTCCATAACAATAATGAACTGTTGCACTGTTTTCAGATACTTCAGAATCATGTCCATAAATTGTGGCATTGTCTTTCCAATTTATATTCCTTGAAAATGTCCTGATAGAATAAAGTCCGGCTATTATAAATACTATCAGGAATAAGGAAGAATTTATCCTAATCATTTGAATCAGATTCTGAAACTTGCTTTTCACAAACTCAGTCCTGGTAAACTTAATAAGAAAAAAAGTAATAATAACACAAAATCCAAGAGAAGGAACATACAGAAATCTTTCAGCCATAGTGGCTCCTATTAAAATAAACATATTTGAAACAGGGGCTAAGCTAATCAGAAAAAATAAAATCCCAAAAGCAACAATATTTTTTTTCCTGATATTTATAACGGAATATCCCAACAATCCAATTATAAGGATTATTCCAAATAATGGAATTGGATTGCTGATCGTTTGAATAATAATCGTTGAATAACTATAGTCGCAACTTAACAAATATGGAAAAATTAAAAGCCAGATATATTTCAACAGGATATAAAATACTGTTGCTTCTCGGCTGATAAAATCCGGAGCAATTGCTAATGTATTATTCAAAACAGAATCCATCACATGCATCGAAGTCGCCTTCAGCACCTCCATTCTTATCAATAAATACATAGATGTAATTAATATCAAAACAAATGAAATCAAAACAAGTTTTCTAAGAGGAATCCTAGTGAAAACAAAAAGCATTAAAGGAATTATAAGAAGAAAGGTAATACCACTTTCTTTTGAAATTAAGGATACAAAAAAACAACTGCTTCCAAGTATAACAGAAAGAATAGATGGCGATGAAACATTCTTTAGAAAAAACCAAATTGAAAGAATTGCAAAAAGAAAACAAAGAATTTCATCCAGACTCTTGATATTATTCACCACCTCTGTATGAATCGGATGGGCAGCATACAGAAGGCTGCAAACAAAAGGAAAAAGAAGGTTTTGTTTTTCGAATAATTTACAAAGAACAATAAATAGAATCAAACAAGTAATAGAATATAATAGCACATTTATTAGATGATAAATATGCGGACTGTTTGGTGAAAACTGCCAAACAATAGCATAAATAATTAATGATGCCGGGCGATAAACAGGACCCCTGTTTTCTTCTAAATATCCATACCAATAATCAGTTTTCAGTAACGTAGAAACACCTGCCAATCCTTTAGTGGTAATTTTATTCAAATCAATAACTGTATGATCATCCATCGTGTAATCATATCGAATACTCTGCGCATAAAGCAAAAAAGCAAATACCCCGATGATCGCCCCCAAAGAAATTTTGAGTTTCCTTAAAGCATTCGGGTCAGCGGGGATGGCTACTGTTGCAGCCTTCGGTTTATTGGGACTATCTTTTTTGCTCATCAAAAATTTATTATCGTGGCAAAAATATAAATTCCAAATCCAAAAAAAATCCCCCCTGATAAAAATACCAGGGAGGACTTTAATCTTAATATTCCTTTCCCCTTACAAAATTATCTGATCCAATTTCAATTCAAAACCAGGCAAAACATCCTCCCCCGACAGCGTCTCACTAAAAGCAACTGTCACAGGTTCCATCAATGGTTTATAAATATAGGAAGTTCTCCTTTCAGGGTCTATCATCCATGCCAGCCTGCATCCATTATCTATCCACTCTTCCATTTTCTTCATCGTGTCCTTTATAGAATCCGATTCAGAAATTAATTCAATTACAAAATCAGGACATATATAGGCAAAACGTTTTCTATCTTCTTTTGAAATTTTTTCCCATCTCTCTTTTGAAATCCATGAAACATCCGGAGAGCGAATTGCCTTATTGGGTAAGGTAAATCCTGCATTCGAATCAAAACAAAATCCTAAACGATTTCCCCTGTTCCAAATAATTAATTCCCCAATAATCTCTGAATTTGTATTTCCGGTTTCTGATCCCGTTGGTGCCATAATAATAATATTTTGATGTTTATCCCTTTCAATACGCAATTCCTTATTCCTCACACACAGTTGAAAAAACTGTTCCTCCGTAAGGTTCACCGTATCCGTCCTTATTTCTAATACTTCCATTTTTAGACTTGCTTATTAATTTCACTTTTGATTAAGAACGCAAAAATACAAAATATTTTTGCAACTCCTGAATTAAGCCTTAGGCTCAATAGGAGCATCCGTCTTTACTGTAGTTTCGGCACTTCCCTCTGACGCTTTCTCCTCAACTTTCTTCTCCTCCACCACAGCATCCGTCCCCGGCAACATCACAAAATCCAAATGAAAAGTCCCACGATAAACAGTCTTAAATAATTGCCTCTGAGAAAGACAACCCGGAGCACTCGCATCAGCATAAAACGACCCCAGTTTCATAATACAATCCCCCAATCCATAAGCATCCATGATGATTCTTTTTACTTCCAGTCCCGTAGCAGGATCAGTAATAATTATCAACCCGTTATTTATTGCTCCCATATCAGGACTCTTCTTCATCGAACAATCAACATTATTATGATGTCGCCCAACAATATTCTCCCCTTTAGTCAATAAAAAAGCTTCAACCTCATCCTTATTACTTGCCAAAAAAAAACTAATGACAAGCTTGAACAACTGCTCAAAACCCTTATCAATAAGAGCAATATATTTATCAACATTCGCATTCGAAGCACCAGTCCCCACATGCGCATTTCCAATCACCGGAATGACTTCCTCCAGATCAGTAATTTGACCATCAACCAAAATAAACCATTCAGAATCTACACCATAATCAGTCAGATGGCTTTCATTAGTAAATAAAACACCACGCGTACTTCTTAAAACAGAAACAATTTCCTCCTGTTTTAAATGATCATAATAACTTTTAGGACGACTCAGGATAGCTGCCGTATCCAATAAATCATTATCCTCAAAATAAACACTGCAACCACGAGCCATGTTGCCCAAAGTTTCGGTAACAGTATTCCTCAACAAAATTTTTTGCTCCTCATTTCCAGAACCATCAACCAGCTTCCCCGAAATGCTGTTTTGCAACAAGGTATAATTACCCTCAATTTGCAATTTCTTTGCCGCCACCACAGGATTTCCACCAAACAAACCAGCGCTTAAAGCATATCCGTTTCGTTCTCTTTGAATCTCTGTAATGTGCATTTCTTGTTTCAAACTTAATTTTTCCATTTTCTTATTATTTAATTATTTATTGTTTAATTTTATTATTTTTAATACTTTTTAATTCATTTCAGCAAAATTCAGCTCGATTTTGACGCTCCTTGCAGCAATTACGTTTGGCGATTCAGCCATCACACCTCCCATTTTAGCACTCACACTTTCCCTTTCAGCCCCGACACTATCAGTTTCAGCCCTGACACTTTCTCCCGCAGCCTTGACACCATCAGTTTCAGTCTTCACGCTATCAGTTTCAGCCTTCACACTTTCCTTTTCAACGTTGACACTTTCAGTTTCATTCCTCACACCTTCAGTAATAACCCTCACAGCCGAGGTTTCAACAACAACTTCTAAAGAGTTTTCTGGAATGAAACCTGACAGCTGCCCCCTGCTGCTGTCAGGTTTCATCCGCTGGTCAGTATTTGTAATCCCGACCCCCAGTCGGCTTTTTCTGCCACCAAGTATAATACATTCCAAATTCCTGACATTAATAGTCAAAGGAAAATTTGCTGCTATATATAAAGGAGTACCTATAACATCCA